>SLKT01000150.1 GCA_007134485.1 Wenzhouxiangella sp.
TCCATATTACACTGTCGCCATGGCTGTCAGCATTTTTGACCTGTTCAAGATAGGCATCGGTCCATCGAGCTCGCATACCGTCGGGCCGATGCGCGCGGCCGGTATTTTCCTCCAGAGGATCGATGAATCCGGCTGCATGGACCGGATCGCCCGTGTGCAGGTAGATCTGTATGGATCGCTCGGCCATACCGGACGCGGTCATGGAACGGACCGCGCGGTGATACTGGGGCTGGAGGGCGAAATGCCGGACCGGGTCGATCCCGATCATATTTCTCGTCGCATCGACGAGATCCAGGCCAATGGGACGCTCAGGCTGGCCGGCCGTCACGAGGTCACGATTGATCTGCGCCGGGATCTGATCTTTCACAAGCGCAAGACGTTGCCCCTGCATTCCAACGGCATGCGGTTCAGCGCCTTCGATGGCGACGGCCAGGAATTGCTGACACGTGAGTATTACTCGGTTGGCGGTGGCTTCGTGGTCAACAGTGATGAGGCCGCGGCCGATCGGATCATGCCGGACCAGACGCCGCTGAAATATCCGTTTTCCAGCGGTGATGAACTCCTGGGTATCTGTGACCGAGAGCGCCTGCGGATTGCCGATGTCATGCTGGCCAACGAGCGGGCCTGGCGGGAGCCGGATGAAATTCGTGCCGGATTGCTCGAGATCTGGCAAGCCATGCAGGATTGTGTCAAGCGCGGCATCGAGCAGACCGGGCACTTGCCCGGTGGACTCAAGGTTGCCCGGCGCGCGCCGGTGCTGTTTCGCAAGCTCAAGCACCGCGCCCAGAAGGATGAACTGGACCCGCTGGACTGGATCAATCTGTACGCCTTGGCGGTCAACGAGGAAAATGCCGCCGGCGGTCGAGTGGTAACCGCGCCGACCAACGGGGCCGCCGGGATCATTCCGGCGGTCTTGCATTACTACCGACGGTTCGTGGCCGGCGCCGACGAGGATGGCGTCATCGAATTCTTGTTGACCGCCGGAGCCATTGGCCTCCTTTACAAGGAAAATGCCTCGATTTCCGGGGCCGAGGTCGGCTGCCAGGGCGAGGTCGGCGTGGCCTGTTCGATGGCCGCCGGTGGTTTGACGGCGTCCATCGGCGGCAACATGTCGCAGGTCGAGAATGCCGCCGAAATCGGCATGGAACACAACCTGGGCCTGACCTGCGATCCGGTCGGCGGCCTGGTCCAGATCCCGTGCATTGAACGTAATGCCATGGGCGCGGTCAAGGCAGTCAATGCCGCCCGCATGGCGATGGCCGGCGACGGCAAGCATCATGTTTCCCTGGACAAGGTCATCAAGACCATGCGCGATACCGGCCGCGACATGAAGACCAAGTACAAGGAAACCTCGCGGGGGGGGTTGGCGGTGAATGTGATTGAGTGCTGATGAAGACGGGTAGACGGAAGACGGGAGACGGAAGACGGAAGGACGGGGTTTTCTCGTCTCCCTTCTTCCGTCTCCCGTCTGCCCGGTCCCCAGTCTCGGGACTTGTCAAGTTGTTGACGCTGTTGCTGATCCCCGCTCTGGCGACTGCCCAGACCGTCTACATCTACACCGATGAAGATGGCGTCACTCACTTTACCGACCGCAAGCCGGCCACCGAGCAGGAGGTCAAGGTTCAGCGTGCGATTGCCGAGCCGCAAGGGGTGCTCGACATTCGTCAGCTTGGTCCGGAGGATGATCCGCGCTGGGTGTTTCATAACCGTGTTCAGGGTCCGATTGCAGTCCGTGTGTCGTTCTCCGATTCGGAGAACGTGGTTACTTATCCTGATCTGCCCGAGGTGTTCGTGTTGCCGGCCTCGGCCGAGCGCGAACTGCTCACCATCGGCCCGCTGGATGAACGCCGTTCGTGGCGCTACCGCTTGCAGACCGAGACGGTGCTCGGTGATCCGGGTGCCCGCCATGCGCCGGATCGTGCTTATAGACCACCGTTTGCCCCGGGCGAATCATTCGTGATTGGCCAGGCTTTCGGTGGCGAGTTCAGCCATTCCGAACCGGCTTCCTATCACGCCGTTGACATCTCCATGCCGATCGGCACACCGATCCATGCGGCCCGGGAAGGCGTGGTCATGGATCAGGCGCGCTGGTTTCACGGCGCCGGCTCCAATCGTGACTACCACGGCCAGCGAGCCAACTTCATTCGCATCCTTCACGACGATGGCACCATGGCCGTCTATGCCCACCTTGATTACGACGGCGTGCGCGTGCAACCGGGCCAGCGCGTCCGGCGCGGCCAGTTGATCGGCAAGTCCGGCAACACTGGATTCTCCACCGGACCACACCTGCACTTCGTCATCCAGAAAAACCGCGACATGGCGCTGGTCTCGGTGCCGTTCGAGTTCGAAAGCGACAACGGACCGCTGACACCGCATCAAGGCATGCGGCTGGAGGCTCCCTGAGACGGTGTGATATCATTTGATGAGATAATCAATATCGCAAGTGATATGCCCAGAACCCTGATCAATCTGCCTGAAGACGACAAGCAATGGCTTGATCAAGCGGCCCGAGAGCGCCAGGTTCCGATGACCGAATTGGTGCGCGAAGCCGTGCGCGAATACCGTGTCCGGCAGGAATCCATTCGGCGGCCAGATCTTGCCGCGGCCCTGCGGCGCAGTGTGGGTGTGTGGCGACAAGGTGACGGACTGGCCTGGCAGGAACATCTACGCGATGAATGGGAGCAGCCTTGAAGTACTTGCTGGACTCGGTCATCCTGATCGACCATTTCAACGGTATTGAACAGGCCACGAAATTCCTCGAGGATCAGGGTACGCAATCGGCCCTGTCCGTGATCACCCGAGCCGAAGTGCTGGTCGGTTTCAGTGAGGAAGCCGAGCCTCTGGCGCTGGATCTTCTGGACCATTTTCCCGTGCTGCCGATTACGACCGATATCGCTGATGCTGCGGCACGTTTGCGACGACGGGCGCGCCTGAAACTCCCGGACGCCTTGCAAGCGGCCATGGCCGCAGCGAATCAACTGACCCTGGTCACCCGCAATACCCGAGACTTCCAGCCGGGGGGAAGTCCGAATGTCCTGATTCCCTATTCACTCTGAATCCATCTTTAAGTTCAGGCGAGCGATATAATGGCCGGTTTGAATGATCAAGGCCGTGACATGTCCAGCCTGAGCGACGAGATAGCCCGCCGGCGCACCTTTGCCATCATTTCGCATCCGGATGCCGGCAAGACCACGCTGACCGAGAAATTCCTGCTGTTCGGCGGGGCGATTCAGTTGGCTGGGTCGGTCAAGTCGCGCAAGGCTGCCCGCCACGCCACCTCGGACTGGATGGAGATGGAAAAGGAGCGCGGCATCTCGATCACCTCGTCGGTGATGCAGTTTCCCTATCGAGAACGCATCGTCAACTTGCTCGATACTCCCGGGCACGCCGATTTTTCCGAAGACACCTACCGGGTGCTGACCGCAGTCGATTCGGCGCTGATGGTGATCGATTGCGCCAAGGGCGTGGAGGAGCGCACCATCAAGCTGATGGAAGTCTGCCGGTTGCGCGATACGCCGATTTTCACCTTCATCAACAAGCTCGACCGTGAAGGCCGCGAACCCATCGAATTGCTTGATGAGGTCGAGGAGGTGCTCGGCATCGAGTGCGCGCCGGTGACCTGGCCGATCGGCATGGGTCGTCGGCTCAAGGGTATCTATCACCTGATTCGCGACGAGATTCATCTGTACGAATCCGGCAAGAACTATATGCGCCAGGAACCGCGCATTATTGCCGGCCTGGACTCGCCTGAAGCCGAACAGGCGCTCGGCGAAATGGCCACAGAGCTCAGAGACGAGATCGAGCTGGTTAAGGGCGCCAGCCATGATTTCGATCTCGATCGCTACCTGAAAGGTGAACAGACGCCGGTGTTCTTCGGCTCGGCGTTGAACAACTTTGGAGTCATTCCGTTGCTGGATGAATTCGTCGAGCATGCGCCCCGGCCGCAATCGCGCGCCACGCTGGGGCGTGATGTCGAACCGTCGGAATCCAAATGCACCGGCTTCGTGTTCAAGGTCCAGGCCAACATGGATCCGGCGCATCGCGATCGCATGGCCTTCATGCGCGTGTGCTCGGGAAGGTTTGAAAAGGGCATGAAACTGCATCATGTCCGCATGGACAAGGAACAGCGCACCCACGGCGCGCTGACCTTCATGGCCGACGAGCGCGCCACGGCCGAATACGCCTATCCGGGCGATATCGTCGGCCTGCACAACCACGGCACCATCGGCATCGGCGATACCTTTACCGAGGGCGAGGCCTTGCAGTTTGCCGGCATTCCCAGCTTTGCCCCCGAGTTGTTCCGTCGGGTGAGACTGAAGGACCCGCTCAAGCTCAAGGCGCTGACCAAGGGTCTGACCCAGTTGTCCGAAGAAGGCGCGACCCAGTTCTTTCGGCCGCTGATTGGCAATGACCTGGTCTTGGGCGCGGTCGGCTTGCTGCAGTTCGACGTGGTCGCCTACCGTCTCAAGGCCGAATACAACGTCGAGGCCATCTTCGAGGCGGTCAACGTGGTGACCTGTCGCTGGGTGTCATGTGATGACGAACGGGCGCTGGAGAAGTTTCGTAACAAGAACGAGATGAACCTGGCCGAGGACGGCGGCGGTCAACTGGTCTACCTGGCCCCGACCCGCGTCAACCTGCAACTGGCCCAGGAACGCCACCCCGAGATCACCTTTCGCGCCACTCGCGAAGTCACCGTCTACGTGGCCACCGATCAGGCTGCCTGAATCCGGCGGCGCAGTGCGGCTCGGGCCAGCGCTAGAAACAGCACGATCTGTCCGGCCAGGAATGCCGGCGCCTGCAGGGTTTCCAATCGGTTGGCCGTGGACAGATCAAGCTGGTACAGGGCCAGCCCCCAGAAGGCGCCGCTGAGATCGGCCAGGCGACGGATGATCGGTCCGACATTCTCGGGTTGTTCCATCCAGCCGACGACCATGACCTGCACCAGGGTCAGCGTGGCGGTCAACAGCACGGCGATCAGGACCCGTGAGCCGGCCATGAATCCGCACAACAGGCCCAGGGCGACCGAGCTGGTTGCGACCAGCATCAATGCAGGCGTCAGCGCCAGGGCCGTGGAAAGAGATACCGCCGAGGTCACCACCAGCACGAGTTGAGTGATGATTAGTTGGGCCAGGGCAATGGCAATCCCCAGCAGCAAGCAGGCGAGCATGACATCGCCGACAATCAGGTGGCGTCTGGCCAGGGGCAGCAGGCGAGCGTGAGCGCGGCTGACCAGGGTGGCGGTTGCCAGGGCCGCGCCGATGGTCACGGTCATGACAGCGGCAATTACCGGAGCGTGTCCGGGCAGGGCGAACCACAGGCCGGGAAGCAGAATCAGTGGCAGAATCAGCGCTTCGGGCAATACACCGGACAGTTGCCGCCAGGGCCCCAGGCACTGGCGCAGAATGATGCCGGTGACGGTGCTCGAAAAGCGCCGGGGGACTGCCGGAATACGCGTGCCATTGACCGGCGCAGGTGGTCTTTCGACACGGCGGATCCTGACTTGCTCGCTCTTCGGCAGCGAAGTGGGAGGCTTTTCGGTGATCACGACAATCGTCAGCGTGTCGCCGGCCAGTTTGCGCATCCGCTGGATCAGCATTTCGACCGAAGCCGGGTCGAGTGAATCGACCACATCCGGATTGACCAGTAACAGACCGGGCCGGGTCAGCAAGGCGGCGGCAATTCGAAACAGGCTGCGATGCAGGGGGCTCAATGCTCCATCGCGTTGATCGGCCAGTTCGGCCAGGCCCATGACCTGCAGCGTAGTGTTGACCAGTTCCTGAATACGTTCCGGCGACAACTCTCCGGCCAGCGCCAGACGGGCCTGGTCGTTCATCCAGTCCATCATGGTCTGGCGCTCACCCGGCTCGGCATCGGCCAGCGTGGCGCCCAGGCAGTCATGGCGATGACCGGCATGGGTATTGAGAGCGGGATCACTGAACTCGATGGCGCCGCAATGGGGTCGACACTGTCCGCCAATCACCTCGATGAGCCGTTCGACCGGGCCGATGGACCGGCTATCGAGCACCTTGAGACCGCCGGGTGAAATCTCGAAATCGACCGCATCGCCATCGCCGGCCAGGGCCAGGGCAGATACCTTCAGGCCCACAGAGCGCCGGATGGTGCGCACGGCAAAGGCGGGTCGCCCGTTGCCGATGGTGCAGAGCTTAAGTTCGTGATTGCCGATACCAATCTTCTGATTGGCGCTCAGGCGGGCGCGGCGCACCCGCTTGCCGTCCACCCAGGTCCCGTTGCGACTGCCCAGGTCGGTGATGAACAGTTCTCCGGAGCGAAAGTCCAGTCGCGCGTGGCGCAGGCTGACCACCGGGTCGGCCGGCAGGCCAAGATCGGCGCTCAGATCGCGCCCGATCGCCCACGGACCGCTGCCGGTCAGCGTGCGGGTGCGCAGGGCATCATCGTGATCGCCGGTGACAAACTCGAAATCAGCCGCGCGCGATTGTCCCAGGCCGATGACGTCATGCGAGACCAGGGTGCGCTGGCCGTCCACGGGTTGACCGTTGACAAACACGCCATTGGTCGAATCCAGATCCTTCACGACCCATGCCCCGGTGTCCGTCGGGCCGATCCAGCAATGGCGACGCGAGACTCGCCGGCCGTGCAGGACGACGCCAGCCGTGCGTCCATCGCGTCCGATCACCTCGCCTTGATCGGGCAGGCGTTGCTCGGTCTGCAAAGGACCGGGGTGCAAGGCACGCAGGATGGCGGATTCTGGCATGTGTGTTCAGGCTGTATTCAGTCTCAGGGGATCATTACGCAAGGGGCGTTCGAAAAGTGGCATTTTGCATCTGATATATTCGTATGAACGGGGTAGGAAGCAGGTGCCGGGTCGAATTTGGCGCCACCAATCAAACACCAACGAGGTGTCACGATGCCAAAGATTCTGGGGCGATATCACATCATCAGCGAACTGGGCCGAGGCGGCATGGGTGTGGTCTACAAGGCCGTCGATCCCAAGCTCGAGCGGTTCATCGCCATCAAGTGTCTGAGCGAAGAGCTCAGTGAGGACGAAATTACCGTCTCGCGTTTCCTGCGCGAGGCGCGCAACGTGGCGGCTCTCAATCACCCGCACATTGCCCAGATCTTTCTGGCCGATGAGGACGAAGGCAAGCCGTATTTCGTCATGGAATACATCGATGGCGAATCGCTGGCCGAACGCCTGGCCCGCGATGGACGGCTGATGCCCGAGCAGGCGCTTCGCATTGTTTCAGAATGCGCCGAGGCGCTCAATGCCGCTCACGAAGAGAACATCGTGCATCGCGACATCAAGCCCGGCAACATCATGATCGACCGGCGCGGCCGGTGCGTGCTGACCGACTTCGGCATTGCCAGCATCGTGCACCCGGACAATCAGCCGACATCCAGCAAGTACATCATGGGTACTCCCGGTTACCTGCCGCCGGAAGTCATGACCGGAAAGCCGGCCGATCACCGTGGCGATATCTTTGCGCTCGGCGCGGTCTATTACGAAATGCTGGCCGGCAAACGACTGGTGCCGGGGCGCGACATCGAGGACACCGCCCGCACCCTGCTGGCTGCCGATTTCCCGCAGCTCAGTGATCTGGGCGACAAGCTCGACGAGGTCGCTTTCGGGGTGCTCGGCAAGATGGTCGCCAAGGATCCTGACAAACGCTACCAGGACTACGAAACCCTGATGGCCGATCTGCGTCTGGAGACCGGAAAGTCGGCCGAAGCCTCGGTCAGTCCGCCGTCCCCGCCGGAATCCGAGAGCGCGGTGGAGCCGACTCGCATGGCGCCCACACCCTCGGCCCAGGCCACGCCGCCGGCGGGCGCAACCGAAGCGTCCGAACCGATCGAACCACCCGCGACCGAGGCGATGGATCCGGCTGGCAGCGCCCCCCCGGACACGCAAACCGCACCGCCTCCGGCCGGTCGTTCCCGACTGGTGGGTTTCGGCATTGCCGGCGCGCTGGTGCTCAGCCTGGTCCTGGTCGGACTTGGCATTGCGCGGGTGGCGCCCGATCACTGGGATCGGGTCACCAGCCAGGTCACCAGCCTGGTCAGCCTGGACCGCTGGACATCGGATCGAACACCGGCGGCCGAAGAGGCCGAGGAAGATCCTTTGAGCGCAAGCGAGCAATTCCGGGAGCGTGCCCGTGAAGCCCGAGGCGAACCGGATGATACGGACCGCTTGCTCGCCCTGGAAGACGAGCATGATGATGCACAGGCCGAGATGATCGACGATGCGGATGTCGACGAAGAGGTGTCTGATCAACTGGCCCGAACAGAAGACGATGCCGAACCCGAGCTGGATGCCGATGAGGGTGTCTCGGCGGGCGCCGCGCGACTTGCCGAAGCATCTGAAAGCGATGCCGCCGATGCGGACACGGCCGCCATTCGGGACTCGGCTGATGATCCCGAGCCTGCCGTTGAGACCGCCCCTGAAGTTGCCGAACAGGTCCCCGAAGCGCGCGAGCCCGAACCCGAGGTGCGCACGCAGCCCCCTGAAGTGGCTCAAGCCGAACCCGAGCAGCCGGAAAGCCCGGTCGTCGAACAAGCCGAATCCGAACCGGTCACGGAGCAAGGTCTGGACATGGCCGCCGTCCCGGCGCCGACCGAGGAGGCCGCTCGCCGCGATGCCGCACCCCAGCCACAACCCGACCCGGCGCCGGCCGCACCCGAAGGTGTCGTGGTCGTCGGCATTGGCGACCCGGTATTCGTCGATCCAATGGTGCGCGAGGTCGAGGAAAGTCTGCGAGGCGCTGGTTATGAAATCATCGAGCGTGGTTTCATCAGTGGTCTTTCAAGGCTGATCGACGGGTCCGAAGTCGACCTGGCCGGCCTGTCCGACGCCGCCACCAGCGTGGGCGCCGGTTATGCCGTCGTGGTCCGCGCAATGTCCGCCGGCCAGCGTGAACTAAGGTATTACGGCCGCTCTGACACGGCATTCATCGTGCAGACCGAGGCGGTCACCTATGACCTCAACAACCGCCGTCGCCTGGGCGCCTCGCAGATGGACCAGGTCGAATACACCGCCCTCAACGCCACCCGCCAGGCCCGCGACACCATCGCCCCCCGCCTGGCCACCATCCGCGACCAGATTCCGGACTGAACACCTTGGGGCGGGCCAAACGGCCCGCCCCTGCATTTCGACGCTAATCAGACTAAAATACCCTCCACCTCCAGATGCCGGCTTAGCTCAGTTGGTAGAGCGGCTGATTTGTAATCAGTAGGTCGGGAGTTCGAATCTCTCAGCCGGCACCA
>SLKT01000008.1 GCA_007134485.1 Wenzhouxiangella sp.
GTCTCCCGTCTCCCGTCAACCGTCCTACCGCTTCTTCGCTTCCTCCTCCCGATCCAGCCGCCGCAGTATGTACCACTGCTGAGCCAGCGAGACCCCGGCATTGGTCGCCCAGTACAACACCAGGCCGGCCGGGAACAGCGCAAACAGGAAGGCGAAGATCACCGGCAGCCACATCATGATCTTGCGCTGCATCGGGTCCATGCCGGCCGTCGGCATCAGCCGCTGGGTGACGATCATGAAAATGCCGTTGAGCACCGGCAGGATGAAGTAGGGATCGGGTCGACTCAGATCGGGCACCCACAAGAACGGGGTCTGGCGCAGCTCGACCGATTCGAGCAACACCCAGTACAGCGAGATGAAGATCGGGATCTGGACCAGGATGGGCAGGCAGCCGCCGAGCGGATTGACCTTTTCCTTCTTGTAGATTTCCATCATGGCCTGACCGAACTTCTGCCGGTCATCGCCATAACGTTCCTTGAGCTGCTGGATGCGCGGCTGCAGTTTGCGAAGCTTGCCCATGGAACGGAACTGGGCTTCGGTGAGCTTGTAGAACAACAGCTTGATCAGCAACGTCAAGACCACGATCGACCAGCCCCAGTGGTTGATGACCACGTGGATCTTGTCGAGTACCCAGAACAGCGGCTGGGAGAGAATGCGGAACCAGCGATAGTCGACCGTCAGCACCAGGCCATCGGCGATTTCGTTGAGACGGTTCTGCAGTTTCGGCCCGGCATACAGGCGTGCGGTGAAACTGTAGCTTTCCCCCGGTTGAACCGTGACCTGGGGCGAGGTGGCCGCGACCACGTAACGCGGCAGGCGATCGGTGTCGACGAAGCGGGTGGTGTATCGATGGGTCTGGTGCTCCGGCGGAATCCAGGCAGCCAGGAAGTAGTGCTGGATCATGGCCGCCCAGCCACCCTCGATATCGGTCTGAAGGTCGCGCGAGCGGATATCGGAAAAGCCGCGCTTTTGCAGCTTGTCTTCGGGCGAGTAGACCGCTGCACCGGTATAACTGAAGCGCTCGGGGTTGGTGAATGCCCAACCGGCATCGGAGTGGTCGGGCTCGGTGCGTTGAAGTTGCACGTAGCGCGCGCCCCGCCAGTCGATCTCGGATTGATTGCGCACTTCGATATCCAGATCGACCACGTAATCGCTGCGGTGGAAGATCCAGGTGGCGACGACTTCCACCCCGGTTTCATCGCGCCAGTACAGCGGCACTTCCAGGCGGTCCTGGCCATCGGCCAGCTCATAACGGTCCTGATCGAATTCCCAGCGGGTGCGATGGTTCGGTGCGTCGTGATCGCGACTGAGCAGGCCAGCCTGGGCGACGAAGATCTCCGGCAATTCCTCGATCAGCAGGACGAACGGTTCCTTGGGCCGGTCCACTTCGACCGGGTAATCCTTCAGGCGCAAGTCGACCAGCGTGCCGCCATTGGCGTCGAGGTCGACGGTGAAGACATCGGTGATGACTTCGATGCGGCGCGCGGCGCGGATTTCGGCCTCGCGCGGTTGTTCGGGAAGATCGTCGGCGTCGTCACGATCGGGGGTTTCGACCAGCTCGGGCAGATCCGGGACATCTTCCGGCGCCGCTTCGGTCGGATCGGGGCGTTCATCATCGAACTCGAGCGGCTCGACGGCCGGTTCGGGCTGACGCGGCGCGGCGTAATCGCGCTGCCACTCGATCATGATGAAAAAGCCGATCATGACCAGCAGAAGTATGAAAAAGACTCGAGTGCTCATCTCAGGTAAAACGCTGCCATAACTGATCAAGTGCCTTGCGCAACTCGTCCGGTGTCGCGCGAGCGGCTGCGGGTCGGGCCAGGACAATGTAATCGCACGGGGCCAGCTCGGTGCGGATCAGGCGAAACGATTCGCGAACCTGGCGACGAATTCGATTGCGGATCACGGCTTTTGGACTGACCCGCTTTGAAACCGCCACTCCAAGGCGCGCGCTCGCAGCCGGCGCATAGTGAATTCTGAACAGTGCGTTGCCACTGGCCTTGCGTTGGTCAAATACACGCCGGAACTCACGCCCGGTCAGCAGGCGCGCGGATCTGGGAAAGTCCCGGACCATGGTCCCGGCATTGGTGGTCAGCGACTGTTGCTGGCTGCCAGACGCTTGCGCCCCTTGGCGCGACGCGCATTGATGATGGCCCGACCCGAACGGGTGGCCATGCGCGCGCGGAACCCGTGACGACGAGCACGCTTGATTCGAGATGGTTGAAATGTCCGCTTCATGACAGATTTCCTAACTGAGCTTGAACTTGAGTAAGCTGGATTGGGAAACGCGTCCGCCGACCCGCCGCGAAAGCAGCCGACAAACCCGCAACAAAAGATGTCAAGGATAGCGTTTTTTGGGAGTAAAAGTCAATGTCAATCGGCGTTTGGAACAATTTGTTGGCAGTCAGCCCTTCAAGCTGTGGATAATTGTTTTGAGGTTTCCTACACTGCACGGTCTATGAACGATTCCCCGACCCCGGTCCGACACATGGAATTGTGGCAGCAATGCATTCGCCGCCTCGAACATCATGTGCCGCTGGAGGAGCTCAATACCTGGATTCGGCCGCTGCGCATTGCCAATGACGAGGGTGACACGCTGTGTCTGAACGCGCCCAATGATTTCGTCTGCGAGCAGGTGCGCAACCACTATCTGGAATCGATTCGCGAGTTTTTCGTCGGACATGGATTTCGCGCCGAAGCGATCACCATCGAAGTCGGTGAACAGCAGCGACCGGCACCCAGCGCGACCCCATCCCCGGGCCAGGGCGGCGCGCACGGGCTGGATGATCGTTACCGTTTCGACAATTTCGTGCTCGGCAACTCCAACGAGCTGGCCTTTGCCGCGGCCAGCCAGGTCGCCAGCAACCCCGGCACCGTCTACAACCCATTGCTGCTCTACGGCAGCACCGGTCTGGGCAAGACCCACCTGCTGCACGCGGCCGGACACCAGATTGCCCAGAGCAATCCGCAGGCGAAAGTGATGTACCTGCACTCGGAAAAGTTCGTCAGCGAGATGATCCAGGCACTTCGCCGCGACGGCATCGATGCCTTCAAGCGCCGCTACCGCTCGGTCGATACGCTGCTGATCGACGATATCCAGTTCTTCGCCGGCAAGGACCGCTCGCAGGAGGAATTCTTCCACACCTTCAATACCCTGCTCGAGTCTCGTCAGCAGATCATCCTGACCTGCGATCGCTATCCCAAGGAAGTCGACGGCATCGAGGCGCGGCTGCGTTCGAGATTCGGTTGGGGCTTGACGGTTTCGATCGAGCCACCGGATTTTGAAACCCGGGTGGCGATCCTGCACAAGAAGGCGCTCGAGCGCGGGCTGGACCTGGATGAATCGGTCACTTACCTGATCGCCAAGCGCATGCGCTCGAATGTCCGCGACCTGGAAGGCGCGCTCAATTCACTGATCGCCAACGCGCGCTTTTCCGGCCGGCAGATCGATCTTGAATACACCCAGGAAATCCTGCGCGATGTGCTGGCCGTGCACGATCGCATGATCACCATCGAAAACATTCAGAAGCTGGTGGCCGACTACTACCAGCTGCGGGTCGCGGACTTGCTGTCGAAACGCCGGACCCGCTCCATTGCCCGGCCGCGCCAGATGGCGATGTTTCTGGCCAAGAACCTGACCGAGCATTCGCTGCCTGAAATCGGCAATGCCTTCGGAGGCCGCGACCATACAACGGTACTGCATGCGTGTCGTAGAATCGAGGCGCTGTGTGAAACCGATGGGCGCCTGCGCGAGGAGCGGGCGCGCCTGACCCGGGAGTTATCCTCATGAGGGACTGGACGAGCCTTGCACAAGCTGTGGACAATCGAGGATGAGTGGGTTATCCACAATTCGATCACAGTTTCCCGGTCGAGTTAACCACCTGGATGATAAATCGCAAGTTATTGAATTATGTGGTTTTTTTGGTGTTTTCAAGTTACTGACAGCCCTTGTTACTACTGCTTTTTTTGATTTATAAACAACAACAGTAATACTGCAACCCTTCCTAAAGGAGCAAAGATGAAATTTTCGATTCCACGTGAGGCCCTGCTTGCCCCGATCGCCCAGGTAGTCAACGTGGTCGAGAGACGGCAGACATTGCCGGTGCTGGCCAATTTCCTGATCGAAGCCAATGACGATGGCCTGAGAATCACCGGAACGGACATGGAGGTGGAGCTGGTCGCACTGGCCAATGCCGAAGTGGCCCAGACCGGTGTGATCACGGTGCCGGCGAGAAAGCTGGTCGATATCTGCAAGGCGTTGCCGGAAGGGGTGCAGATGAACGTTCAGCTCAATGATGACAAGCTGGCCATCCATGCCGGGCGCAGTCGCTTTACCCTGGCGACATTGCCGGCCGGGGAATTCCCGTCCAGCGATCAGGCCGAAAGCCTGGCCAGCTACCAGATCAGTCAGGGCAAGTTGCGCTGGCTGGTCGACAAGACCAGTTTCGCCATGGCCCATCAGGATGTGCGCCATTACCTCAATGGGCTGCTGCTGGAATTTCGCGAAGGCGGGCTGCGCGCGGTCGCGACCGATGGCCATCGACTGGCCCTGTCGGAAATGGAGGCCGACATCAGCGGCGAGGTGCGCAGCTTGATCGTCCCGCGCAAGGGCGTTCTTGAGATGAACCGTATTCTCGAGGATATCGATGACCCCTTGTCCGTGATCATCGGTCAGGGCTTTTTGCGCATTGATCGCGAGCGCATGGTCATGACCACCAAGCTGATCGACGGGCGCTTCCCGGATTACGAGGCAGTCATTCCCATGGCCACCGATCAGGCGTTGATCCTGGATCGGGCGGAAATGAGCCAGGCCCTGCAACGGGCGGCCATTCTGTCCAACGAGAAGTATCGAGGTGTGCGTCTGGATCTGGAGCCGGGCACGGTGCGCGTGGTGGCGCATAACCCGCAGCAGGAAGAAGCGGTCGAGGAAGTCGAATCCGAGCATACCTTTGACAGCTTCAAGGTTGGCTTCAACGTCAACTACCTGCTCGATGCCCTGAATGCCATTGACGGGGAGAAGGTTCGCATTGCCCTGCGCGATGCCAACAGTTCCTGTCTGGTGACCGCGGTCGACAGTGATTCTGTGCGCCAGGTGGTCATGCCGCTGAAACTGTAGCGCCGGGCTGCGTGACGCTTGAGTCTTGACCGACTTCAGATCCGTGGTTTCAGGAACCTTCAGCCGACCCACTTGAGCCCCGGTTCCGGGGTCAACTGGTTGTTTGGCGACAATGGTGCCGGCAAGACCAGCGTACTGGAGGCGATCTTTCTGCTCGCCCGCGGCCGTTCCTTTCGGGTTCGCAAAGTCTCCAGTCTCATCCAGCATGGCCAGGACGCGCTGCAGGTGGTGGCACGCGAGCATCAGAGCGGCGTTTTTCTTGGCATCGAACGTGATGGCGAGGACTGGCGCGGCCGAATCGACGGGCGCGATTCGCGCCGCATCAGCGAATTTGCCGCCGCCCTGCCCCTGGTCTTGATCGAACCCGACAGTCATCGTCTGATCGATGGCGGTCCGGACCGTCGCCGTCAGTATCTCGATTGGCAATTGTTCCACGTGGAACCTTCCTACCTGCAATCGTGGCAACGCTACGCCCGACTACTGCGCCAGCGCAACGCGGCGCTGCGATCCGGGGCTGCCGTGGCCACCCTGTCGGCCGTCGAGGCGCCGATGGTCAAGGCCGCCGAGCGAATCAACGATCTGCGCGCTAGCCAGGTGACCGCCCTGAGTACGCAAGCCGATGCATTGCTGGCCGCGTTGAATTTCCGTCTGCCCGGACGAATCGGCATGCGTTATCGACCTGGTCATCCATCGGACACCGATCTGGCCTCCGCGCTAGCGGATCAGCGCGGCAGCGATCAGGAGCGCGGATTTACCCAGCGTGGGCCACATCGGGCCGAACTGGTGCTGACCTGCGATGGCCACCCGGTTGCCGTGGAGTTGTCACGGGGCCAGCAGAAGTTGTTGGCGATCACTCTGCTGCTGGCGCAGTTGGCGCTGTTTCAACGCCACGCCAGTCATCGGCCGTTGCTGCTACTCGATGACCCGGTGTCCGAGCTCGATGCCGGTCATCTGGATCAGTTGCTGGACTGGATCGAAGAGCAGGATTTTCAGAGCTGGGTGACGGCCACCCGCGCCGGTCGAAACAGATACACGATGTTCCACGTGGAACAGGGCAAGGTGGAAAGGATTCAGGATTTAGGGAGCCTCTGAACAACTCTGCGCGGAGCGCGTTTCTGCCTCAAAAGCCGCAGATCGTGTGGTGCGAACCGAGTGACAGTAGCCATAGCTACCAAGGGTCAGGGGTCAGGGGGTGCGGAGTCGGCGTAGAGGCGGGGTGCGATGGTATACTTCCAAGGTTATTTGCAACCCCTGACGGCAGAAGCAATTCTAATGACGAAAGATACCTACGGCTCGGGGAGTATCAAGGTACTCAAGGGCCTGGATGCAGTGCGCAAGCGTCCGGGCATGTACATCGGGGACACCGATGACGGTACCGGCCTTCATCACATGGTTTTCGAGGTGGTCGATAACTCCATCGACGAAGCCCTGGCCGGTCACTGCGACGATATTCGCGTGGTGCTGCACGAGGACGGTTCGGTCAGCGTGGTCGACAATGGCCGCGGGATTCCGGTGGATCTGCACGAAGGCGAAGGCCGATCCGCCGCCGAGGTCATCATGACCGTGCTGCATGCCGGTGGCAAGTTCGATGATGATTCCTACAAGGTTTCCGGCGGTCTGCACGGTGTCGGGGTTTCTGTGGTCAATGCGCTGTCGGAATGGCTGGAATTGACCATCGATCGCCAGGGCAAGCGCTGGAAGCAGGTGTATCGGGATGGCGTGCCCGAGGCGCCACTGGGCGTCATTGGCGACAGCGACGGTCAAGGCACCCGGATTCGCTTTATGCCCAGTCGCGAGACCTTCTCCGATGTGGAATTCCACTACGATATTCTGGCCAAGCGGCTGCGCGAGCTGAGTTTTCTCAACTCCGGGGTAGCAATTGGTCTGGAGGACGAGCGCACCCGCAAGCAGGACAAGTTTCGCTACGAGGGCGGTATTCGCTCCTTTGTCCAGCATTTGAGCGAGAAGAAAAGCCCGCTGCACAACACCCCGCTGCATTTTCAGCACGAAGTCGACGGCATTACGGTCGAGGCCGCCCTGCAGTGGTCGGATGCCTACCAGGAAAGCGTGTTCTGCTTTACCAACACCATTCCCCAGAAGGATGGCGGGACCCACCTGGCCGGCTTTCGCGCCGCCCTGACCCGCACGCTCAATCACTATATCGAAGAGGCGGGCCTGGCCAAGAAGTCCAAGGTCCAGACCACCGGCGATGACTGTCGCGAGGGCCTGATCGCGGTGTTGTCGGTCAAGGTGCCCGATCCCAAGTTTTCTTCCCAGACCAAGGACAAGCTGGTCTCCTCGGATGTCAAGACGGCGGTCGAATCCGTGGTTGCCGAGCAGTTGCGTGACTTCCTGCTGGAAAACCCGGCCGATGCCAAGGTCATTGTCGGCAAGATCATCGAGGCCGCCCGCGCCCGCGAGGCCGCCCGCAAGGCGCGTGACATGACCCGCCGCAAGGGCGTGCTGGATGTGGCAGGTCTGCCCGGCAAGCTGGCCGATTGCCAGGAAAAGGATCCGGCGCTGTCCGAGCTGTTCATCGTCGAGGGTGACTCGGCCGGTGGTTCGGCCAAGCAGGGCCGCAACCGCAAGTACCAGGCCATCCTGCCGCTCAAGGGCAAGATTCTCAATGTCGAGAAGGCGCGTTTCGACAAGATGCTCGGCTCGGCCGAAGTCGGCACCCTGATCACCGCCCTGGGCACCGGCATCGGCAAGGATGAATTCGACCCAGACAAGCTGCGCTATCACCGCATCATCATCATGACCGATGCCGATGTCGATGGCTCGCACATCCGCACCTTGCTGTTGACCTTTTTCTATCGCCAGATGCCCGAGCTGATCGAGCGCGGCCATGTCTACATCGCCCAGCCGCCGCTGTACAAGATAAAGCAGGGCAAGCAGGAGTGGTATCTCAAGGACGAAAACGAGATGAACCGCTACATGCTCGAGCGCGCCCTTGATGGCGCCCGGGTTTATCCGAGCGAGGATGCGCCCGCACTCAATGAGCAGGCGCTGGCCGAATTGTTGCGCAATTTCCAGCAGGCGCGCCAGGTGGCGGAGCGATTGAAACTCCAGCACGACCCGGATGTTATTGAACAAATTATTGATTTTGAAGCATTTTCAACTGATTCAGGCTTCGATGTCGATGGCTGGAGCCAGCGCTTCACCGAGCGTCTGGAACACGCCACCCCGGCCGGGGTCACCTGGAAGATCAAGCCCTTGAGCGGCGGTGGTGTGGTGATTTCCCGCCACGCTCAGGGTGTGGTGCTCGACACCGTGCTCGATGCCGGTTTCTTCCAGTCGCCGGAATATCGCGCCTTCGCCCGAGTCGGCGCGGCGGTGTCGGATCTGTTCGAAACCACCGCCCGGGTCGAACGCGGCAACCAGGCCCAGGCGGTGCGACGCTTCTCCGAGGCTTATGACTGGTTGATGAGCGAATCCCGCAAGGGACGCAGCTTCCAGCGCTTCAAGGGCCTGGGCGAGATGAACCCCGACCAGCTCTGGGAAACCACCGTCAACCCCGAAAGTCGCCGCCTGCTCAAAGTCACCATCGAAGATGCCGTCGCCGCCGATGAAATCTTCTCGACCCTGATGGGCAACGAAGTCGAACCACGCCGCGCCTTCATCGAAGACAACGCATTGCAGGTCGCCAACCTGGACGTCTGATTGGGGGGTGGAGAAGCATCGGGTGGTATCCGACCGATCACGGCCTGACCGGGTGATCGGCGTGGTCGATGAGTTTGAGCTAGGTGGCCTTGGTGTCGGTCGGGTTTGCGAGTCCATTGTTGGATGGAGAGTGCCTTCCGTTTGGCAATGGGTGGCCTGCATGGCCCGGGTAACGCCTGGTGCCAGCTGCCGCACCCGGTCAGACCGTGATCGGTCAAATACCACCCGCTGCGACAGGTGGGAGAAGGTTGAAAGTCTGACGGTGGCTCCATTCTGGCTCCCATATCAATCTACTCTCACCCGACAAGCGACGAGCGGGCTTGACCGGGGCCGGGCTCGAGGTGACGGAAGCGGGCAGAGCCTTTCCGTAATTGA
>SLKT01000173.1 GCA_007134485.1 Wenzhouxiangella sp.
CTGCCCGACAAGATTGCAGCCCAGGTGGAGGTTTTCAGGGCTGAACCGACCGTGGGTCTGGTCCATTGCGGCTTTGACTTTGTCGATCAGGCCGGCGTTCCCTTGCCCGATTGGCCGCGTCAGTCGCGCCTGGACCAGGGTGATGTCCTACTGGAGTTCCTGTGTGACTTCTTCCTGATCACTTCCGCTGTCATGGTTCGAAGAACCGTTTTGGAGAGTGTGGGTGGGTTTGACGAATCCATGAAAGTCGGTGAGGACAACGAGCTGTTCTTGCGCATTGTCAGTATCTTCATGGTTGGATGCGCACCACAAACCTTGCTGGAACGCACGGTTAGGCCAGACAGCCTGAGTCGTCAGGATTTCGACCTGGACGCTCGCGTGGATCTGGCCACGATCGAGCGATTCCTGGTCCAGAACCCGGTTTTTGCGCGCAGACATCGAGAGCGAATCGACGCGCACCTGGCCAGCTACCTTTACGACTTCGGATATCGACTGCTTGATGAAGGCCAGGTCAGCCAGGCTCGCCGCATGCTGCGACGCTCTCTCGCACGGCGCTGGTCAGTACCAGCGACGCGCAGCCTGCTACGCTGTTATCTGCCCGACACGGTGGCTCGTTCCGGCCGGGCAGTATTGCGATGAGTCCTCGCCAGTCAAAAGTGACACGTCCATCGCTACGGATGCTGCAGCCGACCTCGATCCCCCTTCAGGCGCCGGATTCCGGTAGTCGATGGCGGGGTGCCCTGGCGCGATTACGCCTGGTGCGTGCAGTCAGTCCATGGGCCGGACAGGCGACTTGCTTGATGTATCACCGAATCTGTCCGGATGAGACCCGCTTTGATGAGATGTCTCCGGGATTCGCTCCGAACCGTGACTTGAGTGTTACGGTCAGCGCCTTCGATGAACAAATGGCTTTCGTCGCGCGGCACTTCAACTGCCTGCCGATGCCCGAGGCGGTCGAGCAGCTGGCCTGCGGAAAGCTGCCGAAGCGCAGCCTGATCGTGACCTTCGATGACGGCTATCTGGACAATCTCACGCTGGCCTTGCCGATCTTGCGCAGGCACGGCGTTCCGGCAACTGTCTATATTGCCACCGGCTTGATCGAGCATGCCGACTTGCCCTGGTGGCATGAACTCGAGGATCTGATTGCCGCCAGAGACGGCCTCCATGTCCACTGGAAAGAACAGGATCTGCACTACTCGACCATCGATGCCGCTGCCAAGCGGCAAACCTTCGACGCCCTCAATCCCATGCTCAAGTGCATGGATGCAGCAGAGCAGGCCGAGTTCATGAACTTGCTACGGCAAGGCTCGAGCAAGCCGATTCAGCAGGATGATCAGTTCATGAACCATAGTCAGTTGATTGAGCTGGCCAGTGATCCATTGATCACGATCGGCGCCCATACCCATCATCATCTGGCACTCAGCTACCTCAACCCCATTCGGCTTCGCCATGAGATGAGTCACTCAAAATCACTGCTTGAAGGATGGTTGAAGCGGCCGATTGAACATCTGGCCTACCCGTTCGGCGGACAGGTGCATGCATGCGCTCGAGAGTTCAGTGTGGCTGCCGAGCTCGGCTTTACCTCGGCCGTGACGACTCGGCTGGGACATTTCCAGCGCTTTCACAAGAACCATCTGTTGGCCTTGCCTCGTATCGGTATCGACTACCGGGATTGCATGGCACGTTTCGAGTGGAAGCTCAGTGGCCTGTACAGCATAGTCAGGCGGCCGATCAGCCGGTTTGTATGCTAGTCCCTGGGGACCAGCTACCAGTCTGAATCCAGGTAGGTAAGGTCCCAATTGCTCAGGTCAGCAGGCAATCGAGCACGCTGCAGGTGGTGTACGAAGCAGTCACCTGACAGCTGTCGTCGAACAAAGCCCATGCCGCGTATCAATGCATCCAGCCGCGACCGACCCAGCGACCAGAATGCGACAGCATCGCTGTGGTGATGTTCGTAGATGTAGCGGATCAAGGCCCGGATGTGGCATCTTCGTGGATGTCGGAGTCTCAACTCCAGTATCTTGGTGGTGTTCCCGATGATCTTGGTAACGGCATAGCCTTCCAGAAGTTCACGCTCGTAGATCATGAGCAGTTGGATATCATCCCGCGGGTTGTGTTTCACCCGCCATTTCATGAACTCGGCTGAGCGATCACCGCATATCCGCTCGACTGGAGCAAAAGCGTTGAACTGAGTATCGTCCCCATTCCAGCAGCGAACCTGTACCGCACCTGACTTCGGACTCATGATCCATTTGCGATAGGCAGCCCAGGGCAGCTCCAGTACCCGCCGCATGACCGCTGCGCTGGCTTTTTCCAGCGGTAGCCTGGGTGTGAGCATGCAAATCGACAGGCTGAAACTGGCGAGCTTGTTCCAACCGGCGCTTTCATGCGCCCGTATCGATGCGGGAAGCGAGGGAAAGCTGAGGAAAAAGGATTCGTCGGACACACCCGCAGGTCGCTGTGCTGCAAGGAACTGCATCACCCGGGAGAAGTTTCCCTGGCCGCGAAGTTCCTTTCCAAGCAATCCGTCAACAGTCTGCAGGCCAGTGATTTCGCGACCTCGCCAGAAGAAGCGTTGCGGAATGATGGCCACGGTGCCGACGAGACGCCCCTCGGACAGTAACTTGAAGCGCTGGGCCTTGCCGGCGGGATTCGAATTATATTTCCACTCGAACCAGTCCATGGACTGCAGGGCGAATTGATAGCGCTTGAACAGGCCCACGATGGCCTTGCTGTCGTCGACGGTGGCTTGTTTGATGTCCATCGGGTCGAGGGATTCAAGGGGTCAGGGGTCAGGAGTCAGGAGTCAGGGGTGCCTCTCGACAGGTTGTTTTCGTGGCTTGGAGATTTCGCCTGAAAATGCCTCACTTGTCGAAAATTGCGATGTTTCATGGCAAACATTGTGCTTACCTTCACGTTTTCTGTCTGAAAGCATCTAATACCTCGCTACGATTCAACGAATCCTCAATGCTGGATGGGGCATTTCTTAACAGCATTACCGCCATACTCTCTGTGGACGATCGGTCAGCTTGCGATCAGCCCTATCGAAGGCTGTTTGCCAACCCGCCGTAGCAGGGGTGTCAAGGGGTGTGCCAACCACGAGAGCGTTTTTCAACATGACCCGATTTCATGAACGAGCCCGCGTACAACGCCGGGTAGCCTTACTGATGCTTCTGTTTCTAGGCATTCCCGCGGCCTCCGCGGCCACGAACTGGTATGTTCGTGGCGATGGTGGCAGCGCCAGCCAATGCACCGGGCTGTCCAACAGCGCCTATCCAGGTAGCGGCACCGGCCAGGCCTGCGCCTGGAACCATCCGTTTGTCGCCCTGCCGCCGGGTGGATCGCCCCGGATCCTGGGCGGCGACACTCTGTACATCGGAGCCGGCAGCTACAGAATGGGATATGGTGCGCCCAACACTGAAACCTGTCACCAGAGCTGGTCCTACGAATGTGTCATGGCGCGAATTCCGAGCGGGCCATCGCCCTCGCAGCCCACCCGAATTCTCGGTGCCGGACATGACAAGGGCTGTACCAATGCCCCCGAACTGTGGGGCACGGAACGTAGCTGGATGGTGGTCAACATGGAAGGCAGTTCCAATGTCGAACTGGCCTGCCTGGAGATCACCGACCGCTCCAGTTGCATTTTGGCGCATTGCCACGGTGGCAATTGTGCTGGTGAAGTGGCCGCCTGCAATCGAGACTCGGCACCCTATGGCGACTGGGCCTCGACCGGCATATCTGCACGCGACTCCAGCCATGTCCTCCTTCGCGATGTCAATATCCACGGCCTGGCCAATCGCGGTATTTTGGCCGGCCGCATCAGCGACTGGACTCTCAAGCGCACCCGAATCAATGCCAACGGCTGGGTCGGCTGGGACGGTGACCTCGGTGGGAACAGCTCCAACAGCGGAACGATCAAATTCCTTGAATCCGAGATCGGCTACAACGGTTGTGCCGAGCGCTGGCCTGGCGGTGAGATCTTTGGTTGCTGGGGCCAGATCACCGGTGGCTACGGTGATGGGCTTGGCGTTGGCTCGACTGGTGGCCACTGGATCTTCGAGGACAGTCAAATTCACCGCAACACCTCCGACGGCATTGACTTGCTCTACCTCAATGATCATGGCAAGGTCACGATTCGGCGAACCATGGTCGACTCCAACGCCGGCCAACAGATCAAGGTCTCGCGCTCTGCCCTGATCGAAAATTCGGTTGTGATCGGCAACTGTGCCTACTTCAGCGACGAGGCCAACATGCATGCCGGTGATCTCTGTCGCGCCGGTGGCGATACCGTTTCCGTCGGCCTGGACAATAATTCGCAAACCGACCTGATCAATAACACCATTGTCGGCCAGGGCAACTGCGTGATCAGTGGTCATGGCGGCAGCACGGCTTCGCGCCTGCGCCTGACCAATAACCTGATCATCGGTAACGATTACTGGCATGATCCGAACAAGCTCAGTTGTCTGTACTACTCTGGCGGCAGCGAGCAGATCATCTGGGACCGGAATTTCATCAACAACGTTCGACATAACGCCTGTCCAGGCAACAGCCTGTGCGGCGCCGAGCCGGGCATCGTCAACAAAAGCCTGGGCGCCTTCGATCCCGAGCCACTGTCGTCCGGTCCGCTGATCGATACGGCCTCGACATTGCTGGCGCCGCCTGACGACTTTCATGGGTGGTCCCGCACGGTGGGCAACGGTCCGGATATCGGCGCCATCGAGTATGGCGCGGGGGAGCCTGCCGTGGATGACTCCGACCGGATTTTCCGCAGCCGCTTTGATTAAATTCAATGGCATGTTCATCCGGTTCAACAAAACAGATCGACTACATCAAGGAAGGACAGGATCGGACATTGCCGAGGCCTTCACCGTGCGCTGCCCCACATAGTGGACCCAGCACGTCGAATCCAGTTCTTGACCAGGGCTCGCGCCCGGGACAGGCGGATGTCACCCTTGACCGCGCTTGCCCCTGATCCACGGTGGGCATACAGTCGCCGGCTAACCAGCCGGCGACTGCCACTGACCCAGTCAAACTTGTAGGCCTCCTCGCCGCGGAGAAAGTCGTAGCGGGTCAATCCTGAACGGATGGCATCGACAAAGGTTTCGCCAATCAGAACCAGACCCGGACTTCGAGAACGCCAGGCCGGGTCCATGCCGGCCTGGTAGTAGTAGAAGGTTCCCCCCTGGATCAGTGCATACACGCTTGCTACTGCCAGCCCATCTACCCATAGGGTGTAAAGACGCAGTTGGCCTGTGGCCATCAGTCGAGTCATCGCATCGCGATGAAAGGCTTCGACCCGGGCGCCACTGATTCCGGAAGAACCCCCGTCCTCGCGCCAGCGCATGCGATGAAGGCGAAAGAAGTTGTCAAGGGCCGGTTGCAGCTCACGCTCATCCCGGCAGACCTCAATATGGAATCCCGGCTGGCGTTCCAGCCATTTGCGCCGTCGGGTGTAGTTCTGAAAGCGGCTCGTATGGCTCAGGAAATCGTTCACGTCCGTTCCAGTCTGGAATTCCTGGACAGGGCAAACGAGACCTGCATCCGAGCGCATATCAAAACCGTCGCCCAGCGCATCGAGCAGTTCATGCGGTGTATTCGACTGCTGGTCCATATCGCGCAGCTCCAGCAGATCCCAGTCGTTTCTTCGGTCAAGCAAGGCTGCCCCGAAGGCCCTGATTGCCGCCCGGTTCCAGCCGGGTTCAATCAGGGCATCCAGGTAATCGCTTCCGACCTGGTCGTCGCCCAGAAAGCGCAATCGGCGGATGCATCGGAATCCCATCCGAGTCGTTTCCAGGCTCAGCGCCAGGAGACCACGCAACTGTCCCTCGTCATCGCGGGCGAGCATGACGAACAGCTCGCGATCTCCGCCCAGGTGTTGCCACCACGGCATCAGCCAGTCCCAGGACAGGAACAGATCCGCACCACTTGCCGCGTGCAGATGCCGCCACTCGGACCGGATCTCGGTCAATGCCGCCGCTTCAGTGATGACACAGACCGTCAGGATGGCGCCAAGGCCCATGGTCAGCCACCGGCGACCATCGAGGGGTCCAGTTCGGGTTGACGGCCACGCAGTTCCAGCTCCACCTGTTCGGCGATCCAGTCCATGGTGGCCGGAGACAGATCCTGGTGACAGGGGATTTCGACAATATGGCGTCGGGCGCGCATGGCTTCCGGAAACTCGGCCGGATTGCAGGCCGGATGATGATCACCCCAGAAATTGACCGCGCCTATCCCCCGTTCGCCCAGACGCTCGAGCATGGCGGGCTTGTCACTGACCCACAGCGGATAGAACAGCGGGCACACTCCCGGGTTCAGGCGCTCAAACAGTGGTGGTGCCAGAGACTTGAGCCGATCGTGCAGCAGCAGGTAGTTGCGTCGCCGGGTGGCCACGATGCGATCGGTGTTCTGGCGCTCGGCAATGGTCTGCGATATCGGTGAGATACCCAGATCAGCATGCTCGGTCCTGAAGTGCATGGTGCCGACAGGAACCCGGTCGACTCGGGACGCTCGGACCACCAGACGGGCCATGCGTCGAATGGCGGCCCGGAGCAGACTGCCGGCGCGTCCGGCCCGCATTTCCAGGTTGAGCAACAGCGATGACAAGGTCAGGCTGACCACCGAGGCCAGCGGAGGAGCCCTTTGCGGCAAGCATTCGCCGTGTCGCGGCCGATTGAACTTGAGTGCACCGCCATTGGGCACCGGCAGGGTCTTGTACAGGCAGAAAATGCTGACATCGCCACGACTACCCAGATCGGACACGCCCTCGCACGATAACAGCGATAGCGCACAATCCTCGATCAAAACGAGACCACGATCGTTGGCCAGTTGTCGCATCTGCGCTGCCGGGCCGGGAAAACCCGCGTAATGGATCAGGTAAAGCGCTTTTGTTTCCGGTCCTATTCGCCGCTCGAGATCCTTGAGGTCCACCTGCCAATGGGCATCCACCCGGTAGAACACCGGGCGCGCACCGGCCGCCTCGACGGCCTCGACTTCGACGCCGTGATGATAGGCGGGCATCAGCACCTCGCCGTTGCCGAGATCGAGCAAGCGGCAGGCTTCAAAGATGGCGTTGCGTGCGAGGAAGTACCAGTGCACGTCACCGCCGCAAAAGGGCGGTCGGCGATTGGCCTTGAGCTGCCCCAGCAGCATGGCCGGATAAAGGGTCGGGGTATCGGGAATCAGACGCGCATGGGTCATGGGTACTTACTCCTTGTCATTCTTCGCAGTCGCGGCAGCAGTTTGAATTTAAGTGCCTGCAGAATTCGGCCGTGGGCGGATCGGCGAAACACAAACAGCCAGTCCTGGGCGCGGGTGTCCGGATGCCAGTCCCGTTTCCAGGGCATGTCCTCACCCAGAAACTCGAATCGGGTCAGACGCCGGGCAATTGCATCGCGCATGACCTCGGCCATCAGCAACTGACCGGGGCTGTAACGGGCCAGCGACTCGTCGTAGGCCGGCTTGAGCAGTGCATAGCTGCCCCGGTGTTCCAGGCCGAATTGAAAGGCGATCAGGCGTTCATCCAGGTATAGCGCCCAAAGCGCCAGCCGGCCTTGAGCGCCAAGCACCCGGGCCAGTTCGGTATAGAATCCGCGGGTGTCGACATCCTGTGCCATGGCAGTCCCGGCCCGACCCTTCCAGCCCTGACGCTCGAGTTCGATGCCCGCCTCGACCTGTGCAGCCGAATCGGAGCAGCGTTCGGCCCGCACCTCGCCCAGCGCCTCCAGTGCCCGGCGCCGGCGGCGCAGGTTGGCTCGAAAACTGCTGGACAGCTGTCCTTCCAATTCTGTCCAGGTGGCCGGCAGCATGCGGCAGGGTGATTGCATCGCGCACCAGCGTCCGGCCGGGAAGCCCCGGTCGCCCGCGGCCTTTTCCAGCGCTCTTGCACGGCCCTGTTTCGGCACATCGGTCAGGATCATTACATCCCAGTCGCTCTGGCCGGCCAGGTAATCGAGAAAGGCGGCGCTGGCCTGTTCCGGCTGGTCGGCAATCAGGTCGAATCGGCCCGAATGCGAGTTGGCCGCAGCGCGCAACTGACGCAGCGGCAGCCCGTGCAGGCGAGCCCAGCCATGCAGCAAGGGCAGGGCCGCAACCAGGCAACCGGCGCTATCGCGAAGGAGAAGAATGCGCCACTTGCCGGTGGCGAAGTGATTCAGCCAGGTCTCGACGAATTCATGGTGATAGAAGATCTGATCATCCGAGCGACTGACCAGCGCATTCCACTCGATTCTCAGGTCAGAAAATGCGGCCGGTGAAGTGATGACCTCCACCCGCAGACACGGCGCCGGACGTCGTTGGGTCATGACCAGCATGGTGATGCCTGTGTTCGCCAGCGCACAAAAGCCGCCACCGGATTGTGCCAGACTCGCTTCAGGTCCCTGAGCGTTCCGCTCGACTCTTTGTTCCAGGAAATACCCCCGATATGCCGACTTCGCCCATTGTCTCGCTCGTCCTCGCCCTGCTTTTTCTCACATCGGCAACCGCAACCGAAACCTGGTATGTGCGCGTCGACGGCGGCAGCGTCGAAGAGTGTACCGGGCTGGTTGACGCCCCCTATAGCGGTGTCGGCAGAAACCAACCGTGTGCATGGGCGCACCCGTTCATCGCATTGCCACCCGGTGGCCCGGCCAGAATCGCCGGCGGCGATACCCTGCACATCGGAACCGGCGATTACATGATGGGCTACGGCGCGCCCAACTCTGATCGCTGTCACCAGAGCATTTCCTACAACTGTTTCATGGCCCGGATCCCGAGCGGACCATCGCCTTTTCAGCCCACCCGAATTCTTGGTGCCGGACATGACAAGGGCTGTACCCGGGCCCCCGAACTGTGGGGCACGGAAAGCGCCTGGATGGTGGTCAACATGGAAGGCAGTTCCAATGTTGAACTGGCCTGCCTGGAAATCACTGATCGTGGCAGCTGCATCTTGTCGCATTGTCACAACGGCAAGTGTGGTGGCGAAGTGGCCGCGTGCAATCAAAGCACGCCACCGCTTGGCCAGTGGGCCACGACCGGTATCTCTGCACGCGATTCCAGTCAAGTCATCCTTCGTGATGTCAATATCCACGGCCTGGCCAATCGCGGCATTCATGCCGGCCGCATCAGCGACTGGAC
>SLKT01000201.1 GCA_007134485.1 Wenzhouxiangella sp.
AGCTTCGCGTCTTCGCGTCTTTGCGTTTCAAAGATTTTTTTATTCTGAAAATCAACAAGCTAGGGATTTCTTTGATGAAAGGCTTGTCGGAATTATTCAATCAGGCGTTTGAGCATGCGCACTTGCTGGCGCAAGCGCTCGCGTTCCTCGAGCAGGTCCAGCACCAGCGGCAGGGCCGGGGTGTCCAGGCCCAGGTCACGGCGCAGGCTGCAGGCCAGGCGAACCCGCTTGAATTGCCGGGCGCCGAATCGCCATTCCTGCCCTGTACTTGAGCGGGGTTTGGCCACCCCCTCCTCGACCCACTCCATCAGCAATTCCGCCTCCAGATCAAGATGTTGACACAACTCCTTGAGGCTGAGCTCGAATTCCTGGTCCAGGATTTCGCTGACCGGATGTTGTTCCTTGCCGCTCATCACAACCCCTCCATGCCGGCACGCGGATTGAAGTCGGACTCCTTCTTAAGGGCCTCGTAAAGCTCGCGCTGACGCGCGGTTTTGGCCTCCGGCACGACAACCTTGAGGATCACGTACTGATCACCCGGCTTGTTGCCGGGCAACCCGCGCCCTTTCAGGCGCAAGCGCTTGCCGCTGGAAGACCCGGCTGGGATGTTCATTTCCACCTTGCCGGCCGGCGTGGGTACCGGGATCTTTCCGCCCAGGGCCGCTTCCCAGGGCGCAATCGGCAAGGTCAGATGCAGATCGCGTCCATGAATGTCGTAGAGTCGATGCGGTTTGATGGTCACCTCCAGGTATAGGTCGCCGGGCGGGCCACCGTTGAATCCGGGCTCACCCTTGCCGGCCAGGCGAATCTGCTGGCCATCGGCCACACCTGCCGGAATGCGTACGTCGATCTGTTCGGGCACCTGGCGAACCCTGCCCTGCTCGTCGAACTCGGCATGGGCCATGGTCAGCCGTCGCACACCGCCATTGAAGGCCGTTTCCAGGTCGATCTCGACGCGAGCGTGACGATCGCGCCCCGGCTGTCTGACATTGGTTCGCCGCCGCTGACCCCGCCCCATGCCGTCACCGAACAGGCTGGAGAAGAAATCGCTGAAACCGGCCAGGTCTTCCGGATCAAATCCCCGGGTTGAACCACCCCCGTCGGTCCAACCCGGCGGCGGCCGGAATTCCTCGCCCTGGCTCCAGCCACTGTTCTTGAGCTGATCATAGCGAGCGCGCTTTTCCGGATCCTTGAGCGCCTCGTAAGCCTCGCCCACTTCCTTGAAGCGAGCTTCGGCATCGGCTTCCGAGCTCACATCCGGATGGTACTTGCGCGCCAGCTTTCGGTAAGCGCGCTTGATTTCATCCTGGCTGGCCCCGGGATCAACGCCCAGAATCTTGTAGTAGTCCTTGAACTCCATTGCAAGTCAACTCGGTCACTGATGATCGTTTAGTGGGGATGACGGTATCCGAAATCAAAGCCGAGACTCGAGATGCTCGGCAAACCAGCGATAGCGAGAATGGGCCGACCCCATGCTTTCTCCCAGCCCGGAAAGCGAATCCTGCAAAGTCTCGGCCAGGCCATCCTGACCGGAACGGGCCGCGGCCAGATCGGTCAGCAGTTCGGCCTCCTGGATGCGCCATCCGCCCAGGTCAAGCGCTTTTCGCATGTCCCGACAGGTCGATGCATCGGATTCGGCCAGTCGATAATCGCCCGCTTCCAGGTGCCAGGCCGCGCGTTCACAATGCAACTGAGCCAGAAGTGCACGGGTTGCCGGCGAGCCGTCTCCTATGGTTTCGATCAACTCACCGTAGGGTTCGATGGCATTGGTCAGGCCCGCCTCATGCTCGACCGCCCATCGATGTGACTCGGCCATCATGGTGAACGGATGGCTCGAGCCCACGGATTGTTCAAACAACTCATGGGCGCGTTCAAACTCCTGACGCGCCTCCTCGAGATCACCCCTGGCACGGGCCAGTTCACCCCGGGCGAACCGGGTGCTGGAATAATCAGGACTGTCCGATCCAACAAATCGACTCATCATGCGTCCGGCACGATCCAGCAGGTGCTCGGCCTCATCGAATTGCCCGCGAACCACCAGCAAGCGTGCATATTGCAACTTGGCGGCCGCCAGGGCGCTGGAGTCTCCCAGTCGGTCCTTGCGCATCTGAATGTTTTGCCTGAATCGCTGCTCGGCCTCATCCAGCCGTCCCAGACGGTCATAAACGACGGCAAGGTTCTGCATGTTGGACAAGGCATCGGGCGACTCGGCGCGGCCCAGGGCATACCACAGCGCCTCTGCCGCCTCCATGTGTTCAACCGCATGATTGAACTCATTGCCCATGACATAGGTGGCGGCCAGATTGGCCTCGGCGCGCGCCAGTACCGGCCGCGGCCCCTCCGCGGCCTGCTGGGCCATGTAACGGGCCCGTTGCAGGTCCTCGACCGCATCCGCCCAATGGCCCAGGTCGCGAGCCAGACGGCCTCGCATCTGCAAGGCATCGGAAAGCCGCTCGCGGTGGTCGCCGGAAAAAGCCTCGATCATGCGCACGGCCAGATCAGCCAATTCGAAGCCGGCTTCGATATCTCCGCGTCGATGCAAGACCAGGGCCATGTTGCGATACAGCTTGGCCAGCAGTGTGGGCGAACCCTGCTCCCCGACCTGGTCAAGGATACGTTCCAGCAAGGGTTCGGCGGAGGCATAGTCATCCAGGGAGATCAGGATCTCGGTAATCGCGAGCTGGATTTCAGCACGCGTATCCGGATCGTCGCGAAGCCACTCCGAAGCGGCCTCGGCGGTTGCATCCAGCATTTCCCTTGCGGTCAATTCCTCGGCATCATCGGTCAGACTGCTGACCTCGCGAAACAGCAGGATCAGGTGGTCCTTGACGGCCAGCGAGAGTGCCGCTTCATGCCGGGCGACATCGCGCTCCTGGGCCACGATACGCGCCTGCCAGAGCACGGTGGAAATTCCCGATAGCACGACGACAATCGCCAGCGTCCCCAGCGCTGCGGCGACCTTGCGCCGGCGAATCCAGAAGCCGATGCGCGCCAGGGGCGACAAACTCCTGGAATTGATCGGGTAGTCCTGCTGAAGGCGCCGGATTTCCAGAATCAGCGCATTGACGGTGGGAAAACGGTCCTCCGGGTTCCTGGCCGTTGCTCGATCAATGATCGCTTCAAGATCGGCCAGGCGCCGATAGGCACTCCAGCTCTGACGCGGCGTCGGCGAGCCCTTCTTTTGCCCGGGCGCATGCCCGAACACCAGCCAGTGCAACAGCGCACCCAGGCTGAAAATGTCACTGGCGGTCGAAACCGGCTCGCCATTGAGCTGTTCCGGTGCTGCAAAGCCGGGCGTCAACGCGCTCGGCAAACGGTCCTCGCCATCATCATCAAGCAATTGGGCCACGCCGAAATCAAGCAGCCTGACCTGACCATCTTTTCCGATCGCCAGGTTGGCCGGCTTGATGTCACCATGGACCACCAGGGAACGATGCGCGAAAGCGACTGCCTCGCACACCTCGGCGAATACCGCAAGGCAGCGCTCCGGGGAAATGCTCTCATTGCGCATCCACTCATCAAGTGTTCGGCCATCGACCCACTCCATGACCAGGTAGGGGCGCTCATCGTCGGCCATGCCGCCATCGATCAGGCGGGCAATGGAGCCATGATTGAGACGGGCCAGTAGCTGGCGCTCACCTTCGAGCAACCTTGCCAGGTCCTTCTTGCGCGAGCGAATCAGCTTGATCGCCACGGTCATCTCGAAGGCCCCGTCGGCACGCTCGGCCTTGTAGACCTCACCCATGCCGCCGGCGCCAATGCGCGCCAGAATTCGCCACGGGCCCAGCCGGGTCCCCTGCACCAGGGTCTTGGGGAACGGATCGGTGCGCTCGGCCAGCGCTTCGGACGCCAGGTGACGCGCATCGCGGTCCAGGAATCCGGTCGGTTCGCCACTGGCCATCAACAATCGCTGCAGCCAGAATCCGAGACGCGGCGCCCGCTTGCTGCAGCGCTCGGCAAACGCCTCTCTCTTTTCGGGCGGCAGCTCCAATGCCTGATCCAGCAGGCGATCGAGCATTCTTCTTCGAACGGGTGTCAGCCGACCGCCACGCGGCCGACCTTGCGAATCAGAACCGGACATCGCTGTCTTGCATATCCATCAGCAACCAGGCCCTCGCACGGTCCCAGTAGCGCTGCACCGTTCGCACCGAAATACCGAGCATTTCGCCAATTTCTTCAGACGTATAGCCCCCGAAAAACCGGGCGATCACCACCTCGGCCAGTTCCGGATTGCTCTGCTCGAGACGCTCCAGGGCATCGTTGACCATGAGTACCGCTTTTTCATCATCGGCCCCAGCACCCGCCATCAAATCATCCTCGATGGCTTCGGCCGATTGCCCTGCACCGCGCTTGGCGGCCATCTTCCCGCGTGCATGATCAACGATCAACTGGCGGATGGCCAGGTAGGACAGGCGTTTGAGATGCAGTCGGTTGTGAATGGGCTGATCAGAGGCCTGACGCAGCTTGATGAAGGCCTCGTGGACCAGCTCGGTGGTCTGCAGGGTCGGACTGGAACCCAGGCGGGCCTGCTGGCAACGGGCCACCTGGCGAAGATCGTCATAGATCAGGGGAAGAATATGATCCATGAGGTCCGGGGACCCCCTCAGCTCAGCCAGAAGCTGCGTGACATCACCGGCCACCTGTTCTTTTTCCTCGGACAAAGCCTCTGAGCCTCGCGTTCCAAATCGCCACTAGTTTGCCACACTCCGGTCTCGGGGTACCTGATCACGAAAATCACTGAACTGTATATTTGTATAATATCTGCATGGCTCACTATGCCGAACTCCATGCCTTGAGCGCATTCAGTTTCCGCCGCTCCGCCGCGCAGCCGGCCGAGCTGGTCGAGCGGGCGGTCGCCCTGGGATACCAAGCGCTGGCCCTGACCGACGAATGTTCCATGGCCGGGGTGGTGCGAGCCCACGAAGCAGCCCGGGAATGCAGCCTCAAGCTGATCATCGGCACCGAGATTCTTGTCGAACAAGGCCCGCACCTGGTGTTGCTGGCGCCAAACCAGTCGGCCTACACCCAGATCTGCCGCTTGATCACCACGGCCCGACGACGAGCGGGCAAGGGGGCGTATCGGGTCCTGTGGGAGGATCTGGAGCAGGGGTTGGATGAGGTGCTGGTGATCTGGAAACCGGAATTTCGGTGGTCCGTGGTCCGTGGTCCGTGGTCCGAAAACAACAACAGACTACCGACCACTGACCACCGACCACCGACTACCGACCACCGACCACCGACTACTGACCACCGACCACCGACTACTGACCACCGACCTCCGACTTCCGACCTCAGACCTCCGACCTCCAACCAACACACCGCCCACCACCTCATGAGTCTGTTCGCCCCACGCCTATGGCTGGGTGCAACGCGACTGTTGCAGCCGCGAGAGCGGGAGTGGTTCACACAACTGGAGCGGCTGGGCCGACGCCTGGGCATCCCGCGCCTGGCCTGCGGCGATGTGCGCATGCCGACCCGCTCGCGCCGGGCTCTGCTGGATGTGCTCACCAGCCTGCATGAAAACAGGCCGTTGACCGAATGCGGCCTGGCGCTGGCCGCCAACGGTGAACGTCATCTGCGCCCGCTGGCCAATCTTGAAAAACTCTATCCGGAAGCCTGGCTGGCCGAAACCCTGCGCGTGGCCGAGCGTTGCGATTTTTCCATGGACCGGCTCAATTATCGCTACCCGCGCGAACTGGTCCCCGCCCCGCTGACGCCGGCCCAGCACCTGCGTCGCCTGACTCTGGAGGGCATGCGCCATCGCTACGGACCTTCACCACCCGAAAAAGTCCGCGCCCTGGTCGCGCGCGAACTGAAACTGATCGAACAAATGGGCGTGGAAGCCTTCTTCCTGACCGTGCATGACGTGGTCAGGTTCGCCCGCTCGCGCGGCATCCTTTGTCAGGGCCGGGGTTCGGCGGCCAACTCGGCGGTGTGCTATTGCCTGGGCGTCACCGAGGTCGACCCCTCGAAACAGCAGCTATTGTTCGAGCGCTTCATCTCGAAGGAACGCAATGAACCGCCGGATATCGATGTGGACTTCGAACACGAACGGCGCGAGGAAGTCCTGCAATACATCTATGAAAAGTATGGCCGGGACCGGGCCGCCCTGGCCGCCACGGTGATCTGCTATCGCCCGAAAAGCGCGCTCAAGGATGTCGGCCGGGCGCTGGGCATGGAACCTGAGCGCATGAACCGCCTGACCGCCTCGCTGGCCTGGTGGGACAAGCCCGATGCCTGGCCGGAGCGACTGCGCGAATGCGGCTTCGACCCCGACGCTCCAGCCACCCGGCAACTGGTCCTGCTGGCTTCTGACCTGGTCGGCTTCCCGCGCCACCTTTCCCAGCATGTCGGCGGCATGGTCATTTCGGATCAGCCCCTGCACCACCTGGTCCCGGTCGAAAACGCCGCCATGGCCGATCGCACCATCATCCAGTGGGACAAGGATGATCTGGAGACTTTGGGGTTGCTCAAGGTGGATTGTCTGGCCCTCGGTATGCTCACAGTGATTCGCAAGGCCATTGATTACATCAATGCGGGGAGACGGGAGACGGAAGACGGGAGACGACTTGAGACAAAGCACCAGCCTGGGGTTGATGTTCAACATCGTCTCCCGTCTCCCGTCTCCCGTCTCCCCGCCAGCGACCTGTCGCTGGCCACCATTCCCCGCGAAGACCCCGCCACCTACAACATGCTCTCCCGCGGCGACGCCATCGGCGTATTCCAGGTCGAATCGCGAGCGCAGATGGCGATGTTGCCGCGGCTCAAACCAAAGTGTTTTTATGATCTGGTGGTGGAGGTCGCGATTGTTCGGCCCGGACCGATCCAGGGCGACATGGTCCATCCCTACCTGGAGCGGCGCGCGCATCCGGACAGGGTCAGTTATCCATCCCCTGCATTGAAGGAGGTACTCGAGCGCACCCTGGGCGTGCCGATCTTTCAGGAGCAGGTCATGCAGATCGCCATTGCCGCGGCCGGTTTCACGCCGGGCGAGGCCGATCGGCTCAGGCGCGCCATGGCCGCCTGGAAACGACGCGGCGGCCTGGAACCCTTCAGGGAAAAACTCATCGACGGCATGCTGGCGCGCGGCTACAACGTGGATTTTGCCGAGCGCATCTACAGCCAGATCCAGGGTTTTGGTGAATACGGATTTCCCGAATCACACGCAGCCAGTTTCGCCCTGCTGACCTATATCTCGGCCTGGCTGAAATGCCATCACCCGGCCGAGTTCGCCTGTGCCCTGCTCAATAGCCAGCCCATGGGGTTCTATGCCCCGGCCCAGATCATTAACGATGTGCGCCGCCATGGCGTACGGGTATTGCCAGTGGATGTTCGGTTTAGTGAGTGGGATTGTGGGGTAACTGCCGGGACTCGGGACTCGGGACTCGGGACTCGGAAAAGCATGCCAGAATTGACTGCCCGGGAGAGTGGGGAGAGGGGGAGAGGGAAGACGGGAGAGGGTGATGGAAGGGGTCGGGGGTCAGGGGTCAGGGGTCAGGTTCGGTTGGGTTTGCGGTTGGTGAAGGGGTTGAGGGTCGAGGCTGGTGAGCGGGTGGTGGCGGCGCGTGAGGAGGGAGCATTCTGCGATGTGCAGGATCTGGTCGAGCGGGCGGGGCTGGACAAGGGGCAGGTTCGGGCGTTGGCCGAGGCGGGGGCGTTGAAGGGGTTGGCCGGGCATCGCAACCGGGCACGCTGGGAGGCGCTGGCGGCGCGTTACCAGGGGGATCTGCTGGCCCCGGCGACCATTGCCGAGCCTCGCATCACCATTGCACATCCCAAATCAAGCAAGGATCTGCTTGATGACTACGCCAGTCTGGGCCTGAGCCTCGATCATCATCCGCTGAAAACCCTGCGCCCGTTGCTGGGGCGCCACCTCCGGCGTGCATCTGAGCTGAAGAATATCGCGGATGGCACATCCATCGAGGCGGCCGGTCTGGTCACCCACCGTCAACGCCCCGGCACCGCTTCGGGCGTGGTTTTTCTGTCGCTGGAAGACGAGACCGGCATCATCAACGTCATCGTCTGGCCCAAGCTGGTCAAGCGCTTTCGCCGCGAAGTCCTGCAGGGCGGCATCCTGCGCGTGGCCGGCACACTGCAAAACGCCAAAGGTAGTCAACACCTGGTGGCCCGGACCATACACAGCGAGGATCATCGGCTGGCTGAACTGGTCACCGAGTCACGTGATTTTTGTTGAAGGCGGTGAAAGGTGAAAGGTTCACGTGCGGCAATTGACCCGCCGGGGTGCTTTGAGTAGAGTCGGCAAACCAGTTTGTCCTGACTCAAAACAACAACAGGCATAGATCACCATGACCCAGGCCGACGCCCGCCCTGCCCCTTTGCCTCCGCCACCGCCGTTGTATCGCTGGGTGGTGCTGATCTTCATCAGCCTGGCGATGTTCGGCAACTACTACGTTTACGACTCGCTCGGCCCGGTCATCGACCTGCTCAGGGAACAGCTCGATTTCAGCTACAGCCAGGTCGGGCAACTGGTCTCGATCTACAACATTGCCGCACTCATCGTGCTGCTGGCCGGCGGGGTCATGATCGACCGCTTCGGTACCAAGGTCGCCATCACCTTCTTTGGCGTGGTCTGCGTGATCGGTGCGGCCATGATTGCCGCGACCCCGCATTTCGAGATGATGCTGGCCGGGCGCTTCGTGCTCGGCCTGGGCGCCGAACCGATGATCGTGGCCGCGATCACGGCCCTGGCCAAGTGGTTCAAAGGCAAGGAATTGAGCTTCGCCTTCGGCATCAACCTGTCGATCTCGCGACTGGGCTCGGCCTCGGCCGACTGGTCGACGTCATTTGCCGCGCCGCTGTATGTCAACTGGCAGGACCCGCTATGGCTGGCCACCGCCATCTGCGGCCTGGCCGTGACCGCCGCCATCCTGTACTGGATCATGGAGCAGCGCGCCGAGAGCCGTTACGCGCTGGGCCCGGCCGAGGAAACCGAAAGACTCAGCTTCAAGGAGCTGTACGCTTTCGGTCGTTCCTACTGGTACGTGGTTGCGCTGTGCGTGGTGTTCTATTCCACCATCTTCCCGTTCCGCACCTTCGCCATCGATTACTTCCAGCAAGCCCACGGCATGACCCGAGACGCCGCCGGATTGCTGTCGAGCCTGCTGCCCATGGCCGCCATCATCGCCACGCCGATCTTCGGCTTGATGGTCGACAGGGTCGGCAAGCGTTCGATGTTCATGGTCGTCGGTTCGCTGGTGATGCTGCCGTTGTTCCTTGCGGTGACCTACCTGCCGCCCGGACCGGAAGTCAGGCTGGTCATTCCTTTCATTGGTTCAGGCCAGGTGCCGTTGACCCTGCTGATCGTGATCACCCTGCTCGGTGGCGTGTTCTCGCTGATCCCGGCGGTCATGTGGCCTTCGGTCGCCTACATCGTCGATGAACGCCGCCTGGGATCGGCCTATGCGTTGATGACGCTATGCCAGCAACTGGGCTGGGCCATCGTGCCGGTGGTCATTGGCTGGCTCAATGACTGGTTTGCCGCCTCACCCGAAAACCCCGACGGCTATGCCGCCGGCATGTGGTTCTACTCGTCGCTGGTCGCCATCGGCCTGTTCTTCGCCTGGCTGCTGTACCGGGTCGAACGCGGCCCCAACGCCCACGGCCTGGAAACCATCACCGCCCACGCCGACAGCGCCCGCGGCGATCCGGAAAAGGACGATCACACCCAGACCCGGATTTAGACTCGAACAAAAAGAAACCCTCGCGCAGAGACGGGGAGCCGCACAGAGCCAGGGTCAGGGTGAGGTCTGCTCGATGACTGCCCGGGTCTCCCATACCCCATCATGCACACGCGTGATCCAGGTATCGCCCAGCAGCATGTGGTCGTCCGGACCCATGCGCACGTGGACGCCGGAAATCGGATCGATGTAATCCAGCGATTCCAGTGCCTCGACCAGGCCATCGACGGTCAGCTCGCGGCCGGCAATTTCCAGGGCGCGCACCAGCGCGTAGGCCATGCTGTAGCCGATTTGCGCCATTGCGTCCGGGTCGCGGTCATGGGCTTCGCGATAAGCCTCGATGAAGGCCGCCGATTCGGGTTCATCGCGCAGGGTCTGGATGTCCGGACCGGCCGAGGCCGCCCACATGCCCTCGGTCGCGCCACCGGGAGCACCCGAGACGGCCGAGTGAAAGGCGGCGGTGGAGGCCAGTAGTTCGACACCATCCCAGTCCATGTCACGCACTCCGGAGGCCACCGCCACAGTCGCGCGCACGGCCAGACCGAGCGCCAGCAATTCGCATTCGTTGGAACGCTTGCGTGACAAGGTGCCGGAAAAGCCGGTTTCGTCGGGCCGGTGCGAAGTGGCCGAAACCAGCGTCAGACGCTCATCATCAGCGGCCGCATCGCGAGCAGCCTGGTGAATTTCCTCGCCGAAATCAGACGGAATGTACATCACGCACAGCCGTTCCAGTCCCTTGTGCTCGACCAGCCATTCGATGGCATTGCGCACGTTGTGATAGTACGAGGCACTGATGCTGAAACGTCGTGAAAAGTCTCCGGTTTCGAGCATGGGTCGGGCCGGGGTCAGAGGAAACAGGCTGGGCACATCATGACGGTCCATGATCGGGAACGAAGCCAGGTTGTGCGGCGTGCCCAGCGTCATGAACATGGCGAAGATCTCGTCGCGCGTGACCAGCTTGTTGGCCGCCTGCGTGGCGCGTGGCACCTGGTAGCCGTGATCTTCGACAATATAGCGAATGCGCCGGCCGTGCACCCCGCCAGCCTCGTTGATCTCGTCGAGATACAGGTTGGCGCCGCGCAACGCCGGATTCGACACCGCGGCAAACACACCGGACAGATCATGCGCACCGCCCAGTCGGATTTCCGTATCGGTCACACCCCGGGCCGCAGAAACATCGTCATCCCGATCTCCACAGCCTGTCAGGGCAAGCGCCAGCAGGATAAGTAGCAGCATTGACGATAACTTCATTCCAGTCTCCAATCGAAAAGGTTACAAGCAAAAGAATATCCTCTCGCGGAGTGCTTGAGCCAAGCATCAAGCTCGCTTTCGGAGCGCAAGCAGAAAAACCCTTTTAAACGCAAAGACGCTAAGAAGCAAAGGTTTTAAAAAGTCTTTTACTTTGGCGTCTTTGCGTCTTCGCGTTTAAAGATTTTCTATTTCTTACTCTCCGTACTCTGCGCGAAAACATCCTTTTCAATACATAGAATCAATCAGCTTACTGTACTTCTTCTCGACCTGCGCGCGTTTGAGTTTCATGGTGGCGGTCAGTTCTTCGTCGTCGGCGCTGAGCACCACGTCGATCAGGCGAAAATACTTGATCTGTTCGACCTGCGCGAACTGGCGATTGACCTCATCGACCACGCCTGAAATCAGTTCCTGGACCGCCTCGGCCCGGCACAGCGAGCGAAAGTCCGAAAACGGGACCTGGCGACGCTGGGCCCAGGTCTCGACATTGTCGCGGTCGATCATGATCAGACAGGTCAGGTATTTGCGCTTGTCGCCAATCACCACGGCATCGGCAATGAATGGCGAAAACTTCAGCTTGCTTTCGATTTCGGCCGGGGCGATGTTCTTGCCGCCGGCGGTAATGATGATGTCTTTGATACGCCCGGTGATGGTGAGCATGCCCTCGTCCATGCGACCACTATCGCCGGTATGCAGCCAGCCATCGCGCAGGTCTTCGGCGGTCTGCTCGGGACGCTTCCAGTAGCCCTCGAAAATGTGTTGCCCGCGAACCAGGATCTCACCACCATCGCCAATGCGCACTTCGGTGTCGGGCAAGGCCGCACCCACCGAGCCGATCCGGTCAGTGTCCGGCGTATTGACCGAGATGATGCCGGTGGTCTCGGTCATGCCATAGCCTTCATACAACGGTACGCCAATGGCCCTGAACCAGCGAATCAGTTCCGGAGCGATCGGTGCGGCACCTGTCGTGGCCCGGCGGATGCGGCGCATGCCGATCAGGTCACGCAAGTTTTTCAGCACCACCAGGTCCCAGAAAGCATGACGCAGACGCAGCCATACACTTGGCTGTTCGGCAGCCTGCAGGTCATGACCAGCCTGCAACGCGCGATCAAAGGCCCAACGGCCGAATGCAGTGGCCTCGCGGCGCTGGTCGGTAATGGCGCTGTAAAGCTTTTCCCATAACCGGGGCACGGCCGTGAACGCATGCGGTGAAATCTCGCGCAGGTTGTCGAACACGGTCTCGGGATTCTCGGCGAAGTTGACCCGAACACCCTTGTAGATCGGCATCTCCACCGAGATCAAGCGTTCGAGAATATGGCTCAGGGGCAAAAAACACAGTTGCTCATCATGTTCGTGCACATCCAGCATCCGGTCACCGCGATCGAGCATGAACAATACGTTGCGATGACTGATCATTGTGCCCTTGGGATGGCCGGTGGTGCCGGAGGTATAGATCAGCATGCGAATCTCGTCTCCGCGCCCGGCATCGATGCGCTGATCGAAACGGATCTCACCGCCATCAGCCTTGCGCCCCAGCGCCATAAGTTCATCGAGAAACATCACGTCCGGATCGCTGAAATCGCGCAGGCCCTTGCGGTCGAACACGATGACCTTTTTCACTCCCGGCATGGACTCGCGTGCTTCCAGGTACTTGTCGAGTTGCTCGTCATTCTCAAGCAGCAGAAAAGCCGACTCGCTGTCTTCGATCAGAAAAGCCAGTTGCCGGGCGCTGTCGGTGGTGTAGATGCCGTTGGTGATGCCGCCGGCGCCGACAATGCCCAGATCGGCATACAGCCATTCCAGCCGGTCCTCACTGAGAATCGAGACCACCTGGCCGCGTTCCAAACCGAGTTCCATCAGTCCCAGCCCGATGGCGCGCGCCCCCTCGAACCAGTCCTGCCAGGAATGACTTTCCCAGATGCCGAGCTTCTTCTCCCTGTGGGCAATGGCTCGGTCGCGCTCACGACAGGCCTTGCGCCACAGCTTGGCCAGGGTGTCGCAGCCGTTGATTTCGATGGATTCAGTCATCATCAACGCCAGCTCTTGCGCCTGCGCCAGCGACGGCGACCGCGTTGGCTTTCTGTGCTCGCCTTGCCCAGGTAGAACTCGCGGATATCCTCCGAGTCCATCAGGCGCTCGGCCGGACCATCCATGACGATGCGCCCGATTTCGAGCACGTAGCCATGATCAGCGACATCGAGTGCAGCACGCGCATTCTGCTCGACCAGCACGATGGTCAGGCCCTGTTCCTGGTTGAGCCTGCGAATAATGGTGAAGATCTCCGATACCAGCACCGGCGAAAGACCCAGCGAGGGTTCATCGAGCAGCATCAGCGCAGGTCGGGCCATCAGACCGCGGGCAATCGCCAGCATCTGCTGTTCGCCGCCGGACAAGGTCCCGGCCTCCTGGTCACGGCGTTCAGACAGGACGGGGAAATACTCGTGCACCAGTTCAAGTTCCGCCGTCAAGCCCGAACGATCGCGCCGGGTGAAGGCGCCCATGCGCAGGTTCTCGGCAACAGTCATGAACGGAAAGATTTCCCTGCCTTCGGGCACATGCACGATGCCCTCGCGTACCAGGCGATCGGGCTCGAGACCATCAACACGCTTGCTGCGGTAACGCACACTGCCCTTGCGTGGAACCAGTGCGCCGGACAGTGTGCGCATCAGCGTGGTCTTGCCCGCGCCGTTGCTGCCCAGTACCGTGACAACACTGCCCTCCGGCACGTTCATGGACACGCCGCGCAATGCCATCACCGGCCCGTAACTGGTCTCCAGGTTATGCACGGTCATGAGCGGATTCATTCGTCCACCCCGCCCAGCCAGGCGCGAATGACCTCGGGATGGGCTTGGATCTCGGCCGGAGTGCCTTCGGCCAGGGGCTTGCCCTCGGCAATCGCCAGTACCCGATCGGAGACCTGGCTGACCAAACCCATGTCGTGCTCGACCATGATGATGGTCAGTCCGAGATCCTTCTGCATGTCCTCGATCCACCAGGCCATGTTCTCGGTCTCTTCCACGCTCAAACCCGAAGCCGGTTCATCAAGCAGCAAAAGTCGTGGTTGTGAAACCAGCGCCTGGGCAATCTCGACCACTTTGCGAACCCCATAAGGCAGGCCCATGATCAGCCGATCCCGATAGGCGGCCAGTTCGAGAAAGTCGATGACCTCTTCCACCGCCTTGCGATGAAGCCGTTCCTCGCGCCGGACCTTTGGCAGAAACAACAGGTCTTGAAGCCAGTGCGTCCGGCGCCGGCTGTGCCGACCAATCAACAGGTTATCCAGCACCGTGGCGTGATCGAACAACTCGATATTCTGAAAGGTCCGCGCAATGCCTGCATCAATGACTTCATGGGATTTGCGCGCCAGCAGATCCTGCCCATCGAAACGAATGGCCCCGCCGGCCGGTGGGTAGAAGCGGCTGATCAGGTTGAACAACGAGGACTTGCCGGCCCCGTTCGGCCCGACAATGGTAAACACCTCGCCGGGCTCGACCGAGAAGCTGACCCCGTCGATGGCGCGAATGCCACCGAATGCCAAACTGACATTGTCGACCTGCAGCAGACTCATTTCAGACGCTCGGTTTTCAGGTAGCTGCGGGCGCGTTTGAACAGACCCTTGCGGTACAGCGGAAACAGCTCGAACCAGGTGCGTATTCGAAGCCACACACCATACAACCCGCGCGGTTCAAGCACCATCAAGACAATGATGATCAGCGCGAACACCGCCATGTCCAGACCGGGATAGGCGGCCACGCGAATACCGACATCGGACAACAGGTCGCGGCCGATGGCAATGCCCTGCGGCAGCAGGACGATGACGACCGCGCCCAGAAATGCGCCGTGAATCGAGCCCAGCCCGCCGACAATGACCTGCAATAGCAGGGCAATGGAAATGATCACCAGGAAGCTTTCGAAATTGACCGCCTGGGCCAGATGCGCATACAACGCACCAGCCAGGCCGGTGATGGCGCACGACAACGCAAAGGCCAGGGTCTTGGTGCGGGTGATATTGACCCCCAGCGCCTTGGCGGAAACCTCGCTGTCGCGAACAGCAATGAACGCTCTCCCGGTGGGCGAGCGCAGCAGGTTGGCATAGGCCAGCGTGACCAGCACCACCACGCTCAGGCACAGGTAATAAAAGGCGATCGGCGTGCCGTAACGGTCGATGGTGAAACCGAACATTTCGATCGGCGGGGCCACCAGCCCACGCACTCCCCCGGTGATCGGCTCGGCGATGATGGCCAGATCCTCGACCAGAATGCCCAGCGCCAGGGTAGCGATGGCCAGATAGATACCACTCAAACGAAGAATGGGCAGCGCCAGCAACGCACCGCTGATGCCACTAGCCAGGGTTGCGGCCATCAGCGACGGCAGAAACGGCCAGCCGCGCAGCATCAGGGCCAGGTGGGTGAACGCGCCAATGGCCATGAAGGCGGCATGACCCAGACTGACCTGGCCGGTATGACCGACCAGCAGCATCAGTCCCATGCCTGCCAGTGACCAGACAAGCACCGAGCTCAACTCGCCGACGTAGTAACTGCCCAGCACCCACGGCGCGGCCACGGCCAGGGCGATCAGGATCAGGTATTGCGCGCGATGCCAGCGACCCTGGAAGCGGTCAATATCGGCGTCGTAGCTGGTCTTGAATCGCGGCTTCATACTTTTTTCTGCTTGACCTGTGCAAACAAACCGCTGGGCCGAAAAATCAGCACCAGCAGCATCAGCGCATAGGGCGACACCTGGGCCACGTGGCTGGGTAGATGTCGGCCCGCAAAAGGTTCCATGATGCCGATCAGCAAACCACCGGCCAGCGCACCGGGCAGCGAACCCAGCCCGCCGATCACCGCCGCGGCAAAGGCCTTGATACCGAACACCAGCCCGGCGGCCGGCTCCACCGCACCCTTGGCGGCAAACAGCACACCGGCAATGGCGGCGACCACACCAGACATGGCCCAGACCAGCGAGACCACCCGCTTGACCGGGATACCCATGTAATAGGCCGCCATCTGGTTCTGGCTGCTGGCCTGCATGGCCAGCCCCAGGCGCGTGCGGGCGAAGAACAGCCAGAGAATAGCAACCAGAAACACCGTGGCGGCGATGATGACCGCGTCTATGACCGGGATGGTGAGTGCACCAATACTCAGACGCTGACCGGCCACCGGCGATTCCAGCCCGACCGGGTCATGACCCCAGATCGCGCCGATCACGAATCGCAACACGAATCCCAGCGCAATGGTCAGCACCACCATGGTCAATTGCGGCTGGCCGAACACCCGCCGAAGCAGCAGCGCATCGAGCAGATAGGCAAATATCCCAAGACTCAGCCCGGCAATCGCCAGTCCGAGGAGAAACGGCAGATCGGCCTGGTTGGTATTGATCAGGGCAATGGCCAGGAATGCACCCAGGATCATCATGTCGCCCTGGGCGAAATTGACCGACTCGGAAGCCTTGTAGATCAGCACGAAACCCAGCGCGATCAGGCCGTAGATGCAGCCGTTGGCGATGCCGCTGATCAGCAGTTGCAGAGTGTCCATGCGTTATTCGGCCAACTGCGCTCGAACAGTTTCGGTCCGCTCATGCTCCGGGCCGAAATGGCGCTTGTTGAGATCCAGCGCCATGCTTAACTGCTCCCGGGCTTCGGCATGGCGGCCCTGCATTTCCAGCGTTCGCGCCAGGTTGGACCGGGCAATGCCTTCCAGCGGTGATTCATTGACCGCAGTCACGCGCACCGCTTCCTCGAACCAGGTGGCGCTTTCCTCGAGCCGACCGTCATCCCTGAATGCACTGGCGAGGCCGTTGGCCAGGTAGGCCATGTGAATGGCGTCTTCTTCCACGGTCAGGCGGGTCAGTTCCATGGTTGACTTGAATACCGAGATGGCCTCCGCGGTTTCCCCGGCTCGCTGCAACACCCCGGCCAGGTTGGTCAGCATCGACAAGGTCTGCGGGTGGGTCTCACCAAAGGCGCGGGCGTGCAGATCACTGGCCCGGCGCATCAACTCGGCGGCTTCGGCCAGGTCTCCGACCTGCAGCAATTGCAGGGCCAGGTCGTTCTTGCGTCGGGCCACCATGCCGTGATCGTCGCCCAGCACGACCAATGTCATATCCAGACCTTCGCGCATTCGGGCAATGCCCTGCTCACGATCTGGATGGGTCATTCCGAAATAGTGCAGCGCACGAGCCAGGTCTTCGTGCGGGGGTTGATAGTGGGACTGCCAGATCTCCAGAACTCGCCCAAACTGCTGATTCAGATCATGGGTGCGCGGGTCAGCAGCAGGCAAACGAATTTGATACAGGTAAGCACGGGCGAAAAGCACTTCGGCCACTTCGGTGGATTCTTCATCACGTTCCAGCCGATAGACTTCTTCCAATTCATCAAGCAATGCTTCAGCCCGCTCCCATTCCCCGATCGAGCCCAATGCCTGGGCCAGTTGCGCCTGCAGGGTCAGGGTCCGCTCATCGGCAAGACCCAGCTCGTCACGCGCCAATGTCCAGGCCTCGTCGAAAACATCAGCCGCCGGCGACCAGTCACGCAGCTTTTCATAAGCCTCGCCGATGACCTCGAGCAGTTGCAGCCGCGCCAACGGCTCGTCGGCAAGTTCCGAGCGTACATGTTCCAGGTATTGGGCCAGGCGATCGCCAACGGTCATCAGTTGCTCCACGCCGACCTGATCAACGTTGGCAATCTGAACCATGCCGGTCATGACCTCGGTCAAGCGTGCATTGCGCTCGGCGCTGGCCAGCGCCCGGTTGCGTTCCTCGGCCAGGTCATGAGCCTGCAGACCAATCGCCACTGCCGAACCCAATACCAGGGTGAAGACCAGCCCGGTGACCGCCACCGCGACCCGGTAACGACGCACGAACTTGCCGACGCGATAGCGCCGAGTTCCGATCCGGGCCTTGACCGGGCGGTGTTCCCGATACCGGCGCAGATCTTCGACCAGCTCGGCCACCCCTGCGTATCGATCGGTCGGTCGCTTGGCCAGCGCCGTCAGCACGATACTGTCCAGGTCACCCCGCAACTCGGGACCCTGGGAGCCTCCATGGGCACTTGGGGGACGTGGATCGGTCTCGCAAATGGCGCGAACCAAGTGCATGGGGCTGGAATCATTGACTTCATAGGGTGCTGCATCACACAGCAGGCGATACAGCAACAAGCCCAGTTGATAGACCTCCGAGGCCACGGTTACCGGTTCGCCGGCCACCTGTTCGGGGCTGGCGTACTCCGGTGTCAGCCAGCGATTGGTCGTCTGGGTGATCGAGCCCTGGCCGGAATCATCCAGGCTTTCCTGTACACGGGCCAGTCCAAAGTCCAGCAACTTGACCCGGCCGTCATCGGTCACCAGGATATTCGATGGCTTGATATCACGATGCAACACCAGCCGGCCGTGGGCGTACTCGATCGCCGCGCAAACCTGCTCGAAAAGTGTCAGACGTTGTGTCACATCCAGGTTGCGCTTTTCGACATAGTGATCGATGCGATCACCCTCGACGAATTCCATGGCAAACCACGGCCGCCAATCCTCTGTCATGCCGCCATCAATCAGGCGGGCAATGCCCGGGTGATCGAGGCGCGCAAGGGCATCGCGCTCACGCTGAAACTGACGATAATTCTCGGGACCCGGACGGGCCCCGGCCATGATCTTGAGCGCGACCTGCTGCTCGAACCCCCCCTCGACCCGGCGGGCCAGGTACACCGCGCCCATGCCGCCTGCACCCACGGCATGTTCGATTTCGAATGGCCCGACCCGCGCGCCGGGACCGATATCGCCCACTTCAGCCAGGCTGGCGGCCACCCCCTCGACCCAGTCAGGATCGGCCAGCGGCACCCGGGCCAGAACATCACTTTCGCCACCGACATGTTGCAGCAGCCGTTTGGCCATGGCCTGGTCGTCCGGCTCCGATCCTCCCTCGCCTTCGAGTTGCTCGGCCAGCCAGCGATCCATGGCGCGCAACTCTTCCAGTGATTTTTTCATTTGTCGGCCGAGCCCATATTCAGCAATGCATGCGTTGTTATTCAGTATACTGAGGTTCGCAGTGCAGGCAATCGAACTCCATGAACAACGCCCAGACCATCACTCGGATGTTGCATGAATGTCGTGCCAGCGATGACCCGACAGCCAGCTTCGATGCGCTGATTCCACTGGTCTACGATGACCTCAAACAGGTCGCCCGTCAGCAACTTCGACGCCTGCGACCCGGACAAACCATCAACACCACCGGCCTGGTCAATGACAGCTATGCAAAACTCAAGGCCAGCGCAAACCTGGACTGGACTGACCGGCAGCACTTTTTCGCCATCGCCGCGCGGGCCATGCGCCAGATCGTGGTCGATCATGCCCGCAGCCTGATGACCCACAAGCGCGATGGGCAGATCGTCGCCATCGACCTGGAAAACCTGCCAACCGCCACCGAACAGCGTGCCGAGCAGATCGTCTACATCGACCAGTTGCTCGACCAGCTCGAAGCCATCAATCCGGACCTGACCCGGACATTCGAATGCCTCTACTTCGCTGGCTACACCCAGGAGGAAGCGACCGAAATGCTGGACATCTCGGTGCGCACCGTTCAGCGCCGCTGGACCCAGGCCTGCGCCTGGCTTCGCGAGCTGGCGGAACAGGGCACTACCTGATCTGCACCAGCCCAAACCGCCAATTCCCGTTTTTTGCATGCATTGGCGGGATTTTCTGAATTTCTCGCAGGTAGAAGCAAGGGGGTGAGACGGCTGGTGCGGTTGGCAACATCATCGCCTACGCAGCCGACGAGATATTCCAGGACCGTTTCGAGGAGGCGGAGGAATAGTATGAAACCTACTGCGAGGATATGGATCATGCGTATTTCGACCATCATCATTGTGATGATCTGCGCGATGGCGATCACCGCCCAGGCCGAATCCACCATCACCTACCAGGGCCAGCTGCAGCAAAGCGGCAACCCCCACGACGGCAAGGTGCCGATGACGTTCCACCTGTTCGAAGAAATGCCCAGCTGCCGCTGAGGACGATTGAACTGCCGGAGGTCATCGTGGAAGACGGGCTGTTCCAGGTCGATCTGGACTTTGGCGACGACATCTTTACCGGCCAGCCCCTGTTTCTGGAAGTCATTGTCGACCGCCAGGCCCTGATACCGCTCCAACCCATTCGGCCTGCACCGGTCGCGCTTTTTGCCCTGGGCGGGAATGAAGGGCCTGAGGGGCCAGAAGGCGCGTCACCATTCAAACTGATCGGCGATACGATTGAGTATATCGCCGAAGGCCAGCGTATCGGTTTCTACCCGGACGGCGAGGGAAGTTCGTCATTCATTGCCGGCCACCAGAACAACCAGGCCGCCGGCTTCGGCGCCACGGTCGCCGGTGGTGGCCTGGGGCACGCCCCGAACCTGGGCACGGGAAACTTCTCGGTAATTGCCGGCGGTTACGCAAACACGGCAGGAACCTCGGACATGGAGACTACAGGATCGGCAATCGGTGGAGGAGGAGCGAATATTGCATACTCAAGCTACTCCACAATCAGCGGAGGAAATTCGAACATTGCCGTAGGTCCTTACAGCAGCATTGGCGGAGGGGATTCAAACCAGGCTAGCGGGATGACCAGCACCATCGGTGGGGGATCGGAAAACTCGGCTGCAAGCGATCAGAGCACCATCGGGGGCGGAATGGAAAACGAGGCGCAGGCAAACTACAGCACCATAGGTGGAGGTTTACAAAATCTGACTTGGGGGGAACAAAGCACCATCGGAGGTGGTTCGCAAAATCAGGCCTATGACCAAAGCACCATCAGTGGGGGGATAGCCAACATCGCCAACACCCTCGGCGCCATAGGCGGCGGCGCATCAAATTATGCCGAGGGTCAAGGCGCATCCATCGGCGGTGGCGAGGAAAACCAGGCAATCGGAAACTATAGCGTTATTGGCGGAGGCGGTGGTTTGGGCTTCGGAAACATTGCATATTCGATTCACGGCGTAATTTCCGGGGGAGCTGTAAACACGGCAGGGACCGAGGGCACAGAAACCATAGGGTCGGCAATCGGTGGTGGGAGAGTAAACCTGGCTAGCACAAGCTACGCCACCATCAGCGGGGGTCTCGGAAACATGGCAATGGATACTTACAGTACGATTGGTGGGGGCGAAGTGAACTTGGCCGAAGGGATGGCAAGCACCATTGCCGGAGGATCGGAAAACCAGGTTGAGGGTGATCACGGCACCATTGGTGGAGGCCAGATGAACTGGGCTTACGGAATGGCAAGCACCATAGGTGGCGGGCGGCTTAATTCGGCTGAAGGCGATCACAGTACGATCAGCGGGGGCTTGCAAAACATGACATGGGAGGAGCACAGCACCATTGGTGGCGGAGCATTCAACAGTGCAGGAGGTCTTTACGCCACGATCAGCGGCGGCTCAAACAACTGGGCCATGGGTACCGGTAGTACTGTCAGCGGCGGAACTCTTAACTGCGCCGGGGGTGACACTTCCTGGGCCGGCGGCCACCGGGCCAAGATCAGGCCGGCGTCAGACCCCGGATGGGGTGCCTGCGGCGGACTGCCGAGCTACCCGGGCGACAACGGTGACAACGGCGATCAAGGAACTTTCATCTGGGCCGATTCCACCGATGAGGACTTCATCTCGACCGGCCAGAACCAATTTCTGGTGCGTGCCTCAGCCGGCTTCGGGATCAATACCAACACGCCGAAATACAACTTGCATATTCGCCAGACCACGAACGATGACGTCTCCAGCGGCTTGATGCTGGAAGGAGAGAGCGGCAGCAGCGCCTGGAGCTTTTTCGTCAAGAACTCCGATGACTTCGGCGTTCAATCCAACGGATCTCTGATCGCCCGCATCCATGGCGACACCGGCGACTGGGAGCCGCTATCGGATCGCCGCCGCAAGCACTCGATACAGCCGATCAATGGGGTTCTGGAAGGTGTGCTGCAGCTTTCACCCAGCACATTCCAATTCAATGGATCCAATGATAGTGATGCTCGCCATCTCGGTTACATCGCCCAGGATGTTGCCCGCGTATTCCCCGATGCTGTTTCCCAGACCGACAATGACTTGATGACTATTCGACCCACCGCGCTGACCGCACTCAATACCGCGGCACTGATCGAGATGAACGGACGATACGAGCAACGCATTGGCGAACTTGAAGAACGTCTGGAAAAACTCGAAGCCTTGCTGATCGAGCAAGCTGGAGCGTCGACGGCCACACCCTGATGAACACGATGACTCTGAAGCATTCACCCGCGCCGCTGGACCCAGGCCTGTGCCTAGCTTCGCGAGCTGGCGGATCAGGAATCAGCCTGACCTTCTCTTCCGGCTGACGCTACGGGTCCTGGGTGGCTCTGCAGCCACTCGTCAGAGCACGCCTGGAATCATGCTAAAGTGAAAGGGCACGAATCACTCAGCGGGTTATTCAGTGATGACCAGTTCTCGTCTCATGCTTTGCAGCTTCATTCTCGCAACGATGGTAGTCGGGGGCGCCGGCGCGCAAGTTGAGCCATTCGAGCCGATTGTGATTCCATCGAATGAATCCCCATCCACTTCGGGCCGCTATGATCTCGAAGACACCTCCATTGATATCGATGACAGTGGCGTCAACAATTTTTCGATGAGCGGCTATTACGACTATGGCGAGAATCGGGGCATGGTGACGATCGATCCTGCAGCCGGCACCCAATTCGCTGGAGAGCCCCTGCTCGCAGGCAATGCAGCGGTACTTTTCGAGCCTGGAGCTGTCATTGATGATGACCACACCTACAACAACTTAGTGTTCATGTTCAACCGAAACGCGGCCAGCTCCGTGGATAATTACAACGGATTTTTCAATCAACGTGGCTTTATCGGCGTTCGCATCGACGGAGATTCCGAACCCCGTTATGCCTGTCTGCAGGCCGAAATAATCGCCCGGGGTGAGCTGTCCGTTGAAATGCGCGGAGGGCTCTATGCAACCGTCGATGAACAGCCCGTGACCTGTCCGGAGTTTGCTGACGGAATTCACGTCGATCGGTTCAGATCTGAATGACCATTTCCACCTGATCATTCGAAATAAACTGTCGACTCATCTGCCGGATCCGGAATTCCGACTTCATCGATTCGGGCGCTCTCGCCAGTCCACGATCTGACGCACAACTCGGCGGCGATGAATCAGGTCCAAGTGACTGGTGCGGCAGACCACGAGTTGGTGTTCGGGCCGAACCGGGACCCGCAACTCGGGTATGGGATGTCGGCCCAGGGCGCTGGGAACCGTCACCAGGCCATCACCAATGGTTTTCGAACGAAACGAATCCTGTCGTGGATCAAGTGTGGCGGCCACAACGTAGTGCCTGACGTGTTCTGCCCTTTCAAGTGGGCGACGTCGTTCTTCGGAAGGCTCGAACTGATCCTGGCCCTGCCAGTCCTGCCGACACAGGTTGCCATATCTCAGGTCGGTGATTCCGGCCGATCGTAGACGGCCCAGACGGGTAAAGGGGGCACTGTAAGGGCTCACACCCAGCAATTGTTCAAGGCCATGCCCGATGCGCTCCAGCGGTGCGCCATGATGCGGGCTGCCAAGGGACACGATGGCCGACAGCGACTCGATCCAGTCACGTCCATCGACCACACCATGATGACTGGCGCTGCGCGCAACCAGGCCACCCATGCTGTGTCCGAGCAGCACGATCTCGTCGACCGGCACCGGCCAGGCCCGGACCAGGCGTTCCAGTTGCGCGGCCAGTTGCTCGCCATTGCAGGAAATGTGTCGGCCGCTGTTGTAGCGCAGAAATACAGGAGTAAATCCGCAGGTACGCGATAGCGCCTCGGGAAGACTGTTGCCGGTTTCGGGATGAATCCAGTGGCGCTCATTCAGGCACAGGCCATGCAGGCTGACCAGCAGCCTTGATCCCGCCTTCTCTGCAACCGGGTCCGGCAAGCCTCCATCCAGATCCAGCGCAATCCCATCGACCAGAAATCGCATGTCAATGGCCAGCGGATTGCCCCGGGCTTCCAGATGATCGCCCAAAACACCATTGAGCACACTGAGCAGCTGTTCACGCTGGAGTCGGGTTCGACCGATCGGCACGGCCGGACTGAATCGATCCAGGGCCAGCCCGACACCGCTACCGGCCAGACCCGCAATGGTGCGAATGGAGCGATAGACCAGCCCGGTGATGCCCCGCGTGGTTCCGGAAGCGCCCGTGCCCACCGGCGGCGAGACCCGGGCAATGCTGTGGTGAAGCTGCTCGACCAGGCGGCTGACTTCTACCACCCCATCGGCAGCCAGCATGCTCAGTCCACGAAGATCAGATGGAGCCAATTCAGCACTTGAGGAGTTCATGGGACCGGGCCAGTCAATTCGAGATTCCGATCATACACCTCAATTGCCGACTCAAACGTTACCAACGCAAAATGATATTATATCTAGACAATCTAGATATTTCAGAAGTGCAAGCAGGAGTAATCGCCATGACCTGGAAACTCGCCGATGCCAAGAATCGATTCAGCGAAGTCGTGCGAAAGGCGCTTGACGAAGGCCCGCAACGGATCACCCGCCGCGACGATGCCGTTGTTGTACTGTCCGAGACGGACTATCAGCGCCTGACCGGTGAACGACCGGGCTTGCGAGACTACCTGCTTGGGGATGGTCCCAGCTTCGAAGGTGTTGAACTTGCGCGCGACCGCTCCCCTTCACGTGAGGTTTCCTTGTGAACGTACTGCTCGACACCTGCGTGATCTCGGAGGTTCGTCACCCCAAGGGCAACCCACGGGTTCGCGAAGCGCTCGAACAACACCGAGACGAAGAATTGTTTCTCAGTGTCTTGACGGTCGGCGAACTTCACAAAGGGGTGGCGTTGCTCGACGATGGCCGCCGCAAGCGCGATCTGGAAACCTGGATTGGCGGCCTTGCTCACCACTTTGCCGATCGGATCGTGGCGGTCGATGACCAGGTCGCAATTATCTGGGGCGAAATCACCGCGGCAGCCCAAGCCAACGGCCGGGTCATTCCGGCCATCGATGGCCTGATCGCCGCCACCGCACTCCGTCACGGACTGGCCTTGATGACCCGCAATGTCGATGACTTCGCGGCTACTGGGGTGCGCCTGATCAATCCATGGGCGGCACCGGGCATTCATGATTCCTGAATGCTTTCGCAGGCCACGGTGGCCGGCGAACTGGACGGCCCGGACACCGATGGCGACAGTCCGCTCACCGCCCCCCTTGTACTGGCCGTGCACTGCGGGGATTAACCCAAACCGTTTTACCCGGCTTCAGGCGTACCCGCCTGACGTCGCTTGAGCCCGGGCACAAGCATCGGTACGTCCCGGCAATAGCGCTCATAGTCGGAACCCAGAATTCGGGTCAGATCGCGCTCCTCGAAGCGGATGGCGATGAGAATGTAAGTGGTCATTGCGGTGGCAAACAGTGCACCACCGACGGTCATGACCGGACCACCCCAGAACGCAAGGATAAATCCCAGATACAGGGGATGGCGCACCAGCCGGTAGAACAATGGGGTGACGAAGGCCGGTGCGTCCGGCTTGCGTCCAATAAATTGAGACCAGACCTGCTTGAGCCCGAACAAGTCAAAATGATCGATCAGAAACGTGGCCAGCAACACCATGCCGAACCCGGTGGCGAAAACTCCCCAGCCAAAGCCCATGCCCAGGGTGGATTCCGCCGACCAGATCTCCTGCGGCAAGGGTCGCCACTGCCAGAACAGCAGGATCAGCATCAAGCTGGCAAGCAGCACGTAAACACTGCGTTCGGCCGAGGCCGGCAGTTTCTGTTTCAACCAGCCCTTGAACCCGAAGCGGGCCATGACCGAGTGCTGCATGCCGAACAGGGCGATCAGCCCCAGGTTGATGGCAATCGCTGCGGGCAGGATAGTGGCGTCGCGACCATGATCGATGGAATGCGGCACCAGTTCCGGCAACCACGGCAGCCATTGAACAAGTGCGGTCTGTTGCAGATTGCCGACAAATGCAATCAGGTAGAGAAAGGTGAGAAAGAAGATGCAGTAGGACAGTAGTCCGAAAATGAGAATGACAAAGCGTTGCATAAGCTGATGATTCGAGGTTGGCCCGGTACCATTGAATCGCATGGATGGCGCTGCCGCCATGGGCGCCATGTCCCCAAGTTCAGGTATTCGGTGACTGAAATAGGGACAATTGTCCCAAATGTGGGCAATCCGCGCTACTCGCTGCTCACCGAAAGCGTGCGAACCACCGCCTCGGTTCGTGATCGCACGCCCAGTTTTCTATACAGCCGAGTCAGGTGATTACGCACGGTTTTTTCGCTGATTCCCAGCCGCGCGCCAATCTGGATATTGCTCAAACCTTCCCGCAAGAGCGAGAGTATCTGTGATTCGCGCCGGGTCAATGCCTGTTGAAGCTCGTCCGCGGGGTCAACGGGTTGGCCCGTGAATTCCAGCAGAGCGGTACAGAAATCTTTCCAGGCCGGCTCATCAGGGAGCAGGACATGATTGCAGGAATCGAGCTCCACGAACTCGGCGCCGGGAATGCGGTTGGCCATGAACATGCCCTCGTCAAGAACGCAGACTTCGTCCTTTCTGGCATGCATGACCAGGGTTGGCACGTTGACCTGTTCTAGCAGGTCGCTGACGTCGACGTGAATCCGTGACTGCAGCAGGCGAACGGCATTCTCTCCGGAAGTGGTCTTGCGACACAAGTCGTTGAACCAGTCGAATTGCTCATGGCTGCCGCCGGGGATGAAGCGCGAGGTAAAGGCCTGGCGAAAGCCCGCATTGTCGCGCCCCCAACCCAGCTTCATCATCTGCAGTACGGCCTTAACGTGTTCGAGCTCTCGCTCACTGCGCAATCCCCAGCCGCGCGAGTAACCGCCATACAGCACCAGGTGCGAAACCCGGTGCGGATACTTGACAGCGTACTGGATTGCAGTGGCCGCACCCTGTGAAATGCCCAGCAAAATGAACGGCTCATTGATGCCGGCCGCATCGACGACACACTCCAGGTCCAGCAGCCAGTTGGCGACGGAAAAGTCTTCGACATCCCAGTCCGACAGACCGCAACCGCGCTCGTCAAAGCGAATAAACCGGTATCGACCCGAAAAAAACTCCATCCAGTGCCGCCACACCGGGCTGCGCCAGTCATGCTGAAGGTGAGTCAGCCAGTTCGAGGCCTTGACCAGCACCGGACCCGACCCACATTCGGCCCAGGCCAGGCGAACCTGGTCATGGCTGCGGGCAATCCGGATCTGCTGGCGCACTCGATTCATTGTGAAGGACCACCAAGGCTGCGTAGCGCAGAAAACCTTCCGGGAGACTACCGACATGCGGCACGACTTTCCAGTCAGTGATCGACGAATCACAAGCAAATGTGTTCAGCCGCTTCATCTTCGAATGGCAGTGACTTGATGGTTTCGGCAAACGTTCGAACCCGCTCGCGCAGAGTGATTCAGACGCTCCCTGGGCCCACCTGGCGGGATTCA
>SLKT01000089.1 GCA_007134485.1 Wenzhouxiangella sp.
AGGTCGGGGTGACATCCCCGACGGACGAGGTGTCCAATATCAACACGGGTCCGGTGGTTGGTTTTGCGTTAGATGCATGAACAATTCGGTGGAGGTGCATCAGACGTTGCCCGTCGGCCGTGTCAGGCCGACCTACGTGGTGGACAGTCGGGCATGCCGAATAAACCAGCACTGGTGTATCCGCTTGTTGCGCTGAAAATCCTTCGGGATTGACCAGCCGGTTCGATCTTCGACTGAAAATTCCTCGCCCAACGCCTGATCCAGCCGAAAGCTTCTCAGGTTGGTTGAAAAGATTAACGTGCCGTCAGAAGCAAGACAACGCATGGCCTGGCGAATCAAACCGGCATGATCACGCTGAATATCCAGTTCACCATCCATGCGTTTCGAATTGGAAAAACTCGGTGGGTCGAGAAAGATCAGATCAAAGCGCTCACGACAATCCGAAAGCCAGGCTCGACAATCAGCGTGAATGGTCTGATGAGTCGAGTCGTCACATTCATTCAAGGCCAGGTTGCGCCTCAACCAGCCGAGATAAGTCTTCGACAGGTCCACGCTGGTCGTGGCCGAAGCCCCACCCAGTGCGGCATGCACGGTCGCAGCACCGGTATAGCAAAACAGGTTGAGCACCTTTATGCCGGCCGAGTGGTCGCCAATCCATTGACGCACCGGCCGATGATCCAGGAACAAGCCGGTATCAAGATAGTCGGTGAGGTTGACCAGTAGCCGGCAGCGACCCTCGCGCACGACAAGCTCGCGCCCATGCTCACCGTGGCGACGATACTGCTCATCTCCGCGCTGGCGCTGACGGACCTTGAACACCAATCGTTCCGGACTGACGTCGAGCGCATCGGGCAGGGCGCTCAGTGCGGCGCGCAAGCGAGCCTGTGCCTTGACCGGATCGATGCTTGACGGCGGCTGGTACTCCTGAACATGCAGCCAATCGCCATCCTCGGCGCCATATACATCGACAGCCAGCGCGTACTCGGGAATATCGGCATCGTAGATGCGGTAACAGGTGATGTCCTCGCGCGTCAGCCAACGCTTGAGCTGACGCTGGTTCTTGTGCAGTCGATTGACCAGGTCTTCGGCTTGCAGACGCTGTTCATCCTGCGGGCTGTCGCTGATCTCGAAACGTTCCAGCCGACATTCGATCGGACCGTTGAACATCTGCCAGCTTTTCTCCGGTTTGAGTCCCACCTGGCAGCCCGAGCCGTTGAGAATGACGGACCGCCAGCCCGGAAAGTGCTGGCGCAGGCTCTGTCCCAGTCGCAGGTACAGAGGCACCAGTTCATGTTGTTCGGCCAGTCGTTCACCATAGGGCGGGTTGGTGGCGATCAGTCCACGCACACAGTTTTTCGGCGGGCGAGCCTGGCTCAATTCTCGGCGTTCGAAATGAATCTTCCCACCAAAGCCGGCATGGGCGGCATTGTCCAGCGCCAGCCGTATGGCCGAGCCGTCCCGGTCATAGCCGACCAGGGTGGGCAGCGACTGCATGCCCGCTTCCTGCCGGTTCAGGGCCTCGTCGACCAAGTCCTTCCACGCCTCATCGTCATGTCCGCGCCAATTCTGAAACCCGTAGTAGGTGCGCAACAGCCCGGGCGCGGAATCGCTGGCCATCAGCGCCGCCTCGATGACCAGCGTGCCGGACCCGCACATCGGGTCGACAAAGCCAGCCCCTTCGGCAGCCAGCTCCGGCCAGTCGGCCCGCATCAGCATGGCCGCCGCCAGGTTCTCTTTCAGCGGCGCCACATTGCCGGTGATCCGGTAGCCGCGCCGGTGCAGGCTGTCGCCGGATAAATCAATCGCTACCGTGACCTGCTCGCGAAACATGTGAACATTGATGCGCACATCTGGCTGATGGGTGTCCACCGACGGCCGCTGACCGCACTGCTCGCGCAACTGATCGACAACGGCGTCCTTGACCCGCTGTTCGGCAAAGCGGCTGTGTTCGATGGCTGAGCGTATGCCGGAAAAGTCCACCGCCAGGGTCTGTTCGGGTCCGAGATGGTCCTGCCAGTCGACCTGGCCAACGCCTTCATACAGCGCCGTGTCATCATTGGCGCTGAACTCGGCAATCGGCATCAGCACGCGATTGGCAAGACGCGACCACAAGCAGGCCCGGTAAGCCCCGGTCAGGGTATCGACAAAGTGCACACCGCCGCGCCGGACTTCACAGCCGTGCAGTCCCATGGCGGCCAGCTCCGAGGCCAGAAGCTCCTCAAGGCCGCGGGGGGCGGTGGCAAAGTATGTGCGCTTGTTGGGCATGCCTGATGTCTGGATCTTTCAATCGGCCAGTATCTCATCAAGTTTGCCAATCGGCACAAAATTTCCTACATTGCGAGGCATTCGACATGTGCCGAGGCTTTGTGCCGTGAACCTGCGTTTCGTGATCGTGTTGCTAGCCGCCTTGCTGGGCTGGTATCTGTGGACGATACAACTTGGATCCGAGGCGCCCGGTGCGCTGGCCGGCGTCGTCGATGCGCCGGCCACCATCAGCTCGGCTGCATCGATTGATCGCAATCCCATCCAGATCGAGGTCGACGGTACACCGCCGGTGGTGTCGGTCAATCGTTTCAACCTGAGCCTGGTCGCCGATTTCGAATTGGAGGCCCGCGTGCTGGGCCGGCGCGATTACCGGTTTGGAACCGAGGCGGCCCTGTCCCCCATGGATCTGGCCCTGGGCTGGGGTCCCATGGCCCGGGATGAAGTCCTGGAGTCAATTGATATTCGCCAGCGTAATCGCTTTTTTTACTGGTCGACCCCGGAGCTGCCGATTCCGCGCCAGGACATCATTGCCCACAGCTCGAACATGCATCTCATTCCGGCCAATGACGAGGCCTGGCGACAACTCAAGCAGGTGAGCGAGGATTCCATCGTGCGGCTGAGCGGCTACCTGGTCAATATCGACCGTGACGATGGCTGGCGCTGGCGGACTTCGCTCAGGCGCGATGATTCCGGCCATGGCGCCTGCGAGATCGTGCTGGTGACCCTGGCCGAGGTGCTGTAACCCCCGCGGCAATGCCGTATCATCATCGGCCTTGTCGGTTCGATGACCCCATTGAAGTATCCCGGAGGAACGAAGTGAACTTCGTCTACCTGTTCTTTTTTGCCAACTTGCTGTTCTGCCTGGCCTACCTGGTTCGCGACATGGCCTGGTTGCGCGCCATCACCATCCTGGCCGCCAGTTGCACCCTGCCGTACTTCTACTACCAGGCTGAACCACTGTACTCGGCCATGGGCTGGCAAATCGCCTTTATCGTCATCAATGGCGTCAATCTGACCATCCTGCTGTTGGAGCGCCGTCCGGTCAAATTGAACCATGAACAACGCTGGTTGCACGAGCGAACATTTCGTACCATGAGTGCTCGCGAGATGCTCAAGGTGCTCGACAAGGGGCAACGTCGACAGCTCGAATCCGGTGATGTCCTCGTTCGCGAAAAGGCGCACATTGACCAACTGATTCTTTTGCTCGAGGGTCAGGCCGAGGCCCGGGTGGGTGGTCAATTCAAGGCGGACCTGGAACCCGGAGATTTTGTCGGCGAAATGAGCCTGGTCACCGGCGAGCCGACCAGTGCCGAGGTGGTTGCGAGCGATCGCATTGAATACATGGTCTGGGACCGTGAAATGATCCAGCGAATCTATCATCGCCAACCCGAACTCAAGGATGCCATCCAGGCCATGCTGGGCATGGACATGGCCCGAAAACTGGCGCGCCGTGCTCCGGCCATGGATTCAGTGATTAGCTGATACCAGTCTTTCCAGTCGTACGACCAGTTGCTCGAGTCTTGCTTCCGGGTCGTGATCGGCGTGGCGGCGGGCAAATGCTTGCGCGCCCTCGCTCAACCCGGGTTCATTGAGAATGCGTTCCAGACCGGCCCGAAACCCATCCACATCGCCCAGCATGACATGCACCCCCGCGCCCAGTCCCGTGGTTCGCTCGGCATTGTGATACTGCTCGATGTGAATGGGAATTTGCAGCACTGGCCGACCGGCCAGCAACATCGCTGCCGTGGCCCCGTGACCGGCGTGCAGGATGGCCAGGTCACATTGACGGGCCACCTGTTCGATATCCAGGGGTTGGGCTGAGATGCGAATGCGGCCCTTGTTCCAGCGCTGACCATTGAACCGGCCACCAATGTAGGCCAGGGTCCGGACTGGAAGTCCGCCCAGGTGATCGAGCAGCTCGGGCAGCGCCCGGTGTGGTTTGAGATAGGCGAAGATGCGTGGTTCATCGCCTTCCGGCCAGACCGGCGGCTGGCCCGCCAGGTCGGACCAGGTGCCCCAGTATTCGCCACGCGGATGATCCGGGTAGTGGTCCAGCTCCGGAAAGGTCGTCAAGAAATTGGCATCAGTTCGCTCGAACAATTGACCCACGCATTCCAGCTCGGCCTGATGCTGTTGGATCAGTTGCGCATTGAGTGAGTCCAGCACGCGCTGCTCGGTGGCCCGAATGCGATCGGGATAATGGTTCTGCCAGGCGCGCAGGTCGGGCAGGGGCTTGACGGCCGGCGGACAGGCAAAGCCGGTACCCAGAAGGACCTTTTTGGCCGGATACCCCTGCAGGGCCAGCAAGGCAACCGGGCTATGATCAAGAACCACTACATCGGGTCGGACCAGATCGAACAGTCCGTGCCAGGCGCGTACCTGGCTGGCCAGTGCGCGTCGGTCGGAAGTCGCCTGGTTGTACAACACATCGGCCATGCTGACGGGCTCGCGAATGGCGTCCGGCGCGATCTGGCCCGGCGGTACGGGCAGCACGCGAATTTCTTTCGGCAGATCCGCGATATGCGGGCTGGAACGCAGGGCCAGGGTGACATCGTGCCCGGCAGCATTCAGTCGCCGCGCCAGGGGGCGCAACCGGGCCAGGTGCCCGAGTGCTCCACCGTACTCCCAGACTAAAAGGACACGCATCCCGGGCAGGGCCGAATGGGCCGCGATGGCAGGTCGTGAATGGACATTTCAGTTGATTCCGTAGCGGGTGGGAGATATATTAGCAGCTGAAAAAATTCTGACCGCAAGTCCACTCGATCCCAAGGGAGACCGTCACCGTGTCGAAGATCACACAGAGTTCAGACATTAGCAAAAGACTTTCACTGTATTCCGTTGCTGCCGGAGCCGGCGCGCTCGCCAGCGGCGCTGCCTTTGGGCAGGTGGTTGAGACCGGGATTTCCGAGCAAGTCTCGGTGAATACTCTGTTCGACAGCGATAGTGTGATGATTGATGTCAACAACGATGGCATCGATAATTTTGAATTAAGGGTGAGCACCAGCTTCAGCGATGATTACTGCGGAAGTGCCACATTCGAAGGTCAAGGCGCTTTTGATCGAGGCGTGGAGGACATGGCGCTCGCCAACGTCGATTCGGCATACGCTGGCATGTTGGCCGAAGGCACCACAATTGATTCCCAATCCGACTTTGCAAGTTTTTCCAGTGTGGTCCTGTACGGAGGTTGCTACTCACCCGAAGGCAATTTCCCACCCACGACCCGCGGTTTCATCGGCTTCCAGTTCGAAGCAGGTTTAGTGGTCTCCGGCGAAGGCGCCGATGACAGCCAACCGCAGGGGGTCATTGGTGACATTCATTTCGGCTATGCCGATGTCGAGGTCAGCAGTGGCGGCATTAACAACTATACTGCGACCATTCACAACATCTGGTTCGAGTCCACTCCGAATGCTCCGATCACCATCCCGACCGGCGAGCCGGAGCCGGAGCAGCCCGCACCGCTTGCCGTCCCGGTTGGCGGTGCAGTACCGCTGGGGTTGTTGCTGTTTGCCGCCGGCGCCATGGCGTTGCGTCGCCGGAGTCGTACCGGCGCCTGATCGCGAACCAGGATCATGAACCCCGCCCGACGGGCCCTGCTGGTCGGGCTCGGAAGCTTTGATTGGACCTTTCTGCGCCCGCTGCTCGACAGCGGGCGTTTGCCGTCTCTGGCCGGGCTATTGGCCCGTGGCGTGCACGGACCACTTCGCACCCTGCAACCTCAATTCGAGCCCCTGTTGTGGACCTCGATCGCCAGCGGGCGGCGTGCCGATGCCCATCGAGTGCTTGGCAGTCGCGAGTTGGCTCGCGATGATGCGGTGCTTCCACTTTCTGCCCTGACACGCCGCAGCCACTGCCTGTGGCATCACCTGGCCGGTCATGCAGCCAACAGCGTGGTGATCAACTGGCCGGTGACTTTCCCGGCCGAACCGCTGCGCGGGGTGATGGTCAGTGATTTGTTTTTTCGCCTGGCCGGTACGCCCGAAGGGCTGGAACCAGTGCCCGAAAGTGCTGTCAGTCCGGCTGCCCTGGCTGCCGACATCGCCGATCTGCGCCTGTCACCGGCCGGCCTGAAGCGCGATGAGCTGGAGTTTTTCGCCGAAGATCTCGTCAAAGATGACCCCATGCTGTCGCAGCTCGCGGTCTGCCTGGCCGAACAAATCTCGGTCCATGCCGTGGCCATGGATTTGCTGGAGCGGGAAGACTGGCGACTGGGCATGCTTCGCTATGACTTGTTCTCGGCGCTGGGGTCACGCTTCATGGCCTGTCATCCACCTCAACTGGGCTGGGTGCCCGATGACGCCTTCGCACGCTATCGCAATACCATGACCCATGCCGCGATCTACCTGGATCATCAGCTTGGGCACCTGCTCAATCATCTGGACGAAGACGATCTTGTCATGCTGGTCTCCGAACGTGGCCTGCTCAGCGATCAACAGCGACCGGCCCGGGCCGATGTTGCCGGGCGTCAGCACGGCGCACCCTGGTACCGGGAACACGGGATTTTCATCATGGCCGGCCCGGGTATCGAGTCCGGCGGACAGGTTCAGGGCGCCGGTCTGCTCGATGTGACGCCTACCGTGATGCATGCGCTGGGTATGGATCTGCCCCAGGGCCTGGAGGGACGGGTGCTGCTCGAGGCTTTCAGTGAACCCGATCAGCCCAACCTGGCAGCCATGCCTGCAGCCGATCTCGAGCGCTGCGGAGGGCATCATCCGAACCGGCAATTGAGTCAGACCGAGCAGGAATTGTTGAGCGCGCGCTGGACTGAAACCGGTATTGATCCGCAGCGCGGCGACCAGCCTGTCGATGCAGGTCGGATCGATCAATCCATCCAGTTCAACCTGGCCGCTGTGCATATCGATGCCGGTCGGCCCGAGAAGGCCTTGCCGATCCTGGAAAGCCTGCATCGTCATCAACCCGGTGATGAGCGCATCATGATTCATTTGTCACGCTGTCTGCAGGCCTGTGGCGAGCTGGACCGGGCGCGCGAACTGCTTGAGCGTGTCGTGGCGCACACCGACATCCGTCCCCACGAACTGATGGAGCTGGCCCAATTGCACCTGGCCGCGGGCGAGGTTGACCAGGCCCTTGCCTGCCTGTTTCGCGCCGAGCAATCCGAAGGGGACCGTCCCGGTGTGCATAGCCGCATCGGCCAGGTTTACTTGCAGATGGAACGCTTCGGAGAGGCCGAGCGTGCCTTCACCAAGGCGCTGGAACGCGGTCCGGAGCATGCCGAATCGCACCTGGGCATGGCGCGCACTCGGCTGGGGCAGGGTCAGGTTCAAGAGGCGATCGATTGTGCGCTCAAGGCCGTGGAACTCAACCGTGGCCTGGTTCAGGCCCATTACTGGCTCGGAGTAGCCTTGAACGAAGCGGACATGCCGGAAGAGGCGGTCACGGCCTTCGAGACCGTGCTGGCCGCACGTCCCGCGGACACTGCCACCCTAAAGCAATTGATCGAAGTGCTTGACGGATTGGGTCGAGATGATCGGGCGGCGGGCTACCGGTCCCGATTGCGCAAGATCGATGTGGCCGATCAACTGGTTCGCTCGGCCCGCGAGTCCCTGCAGCAACAGTGACGCGCCTGAGCATCGGATTGCCCGTTTACAACGGCGAGCGTTACCTGGCCAAGGCCATTGGTTCGCTGCAGGACCAGACCTTCCGGGATTTCGAGCTGATCATTTCCGACAACGCCTCGACCGATCGCACCGCTGAAATCTGCCGGGTCTTCGCCAACAGCGATTCACGCATCCGCTACCGGCGCAACGAGTCCAACCTGGGCGCGGCGCAAAACTACAACCAGACCCTGGAGATGGCCACCGGCGAGTATTTCAAGTGGGCGGCCCACGACGATCTTTGCCACCCGCGCTTTCTGGCCGAGTGCGTGGCCGTACTCGATGCCGAGCCCGATACTGTGCTGGTCCACAGCGCCAGTTGCGGTATCGACGAGCAAGGCACCATTATTGGCCAGTACGCTCAGGAACGTCCGTTCGATCAAGACCGACCATCGCAACGCTTTGCCGAGGTCATTCTCAGGCCGCATGTGTGCATTGCGGTCTTCGGAATCATGCGCCGCGAGATCCTGTTGCAGACGATTCGCCACGGCGACTGGGTCGGCGCCGATCGCAACCTGCTGGCCGAACTGGCCTTGCATGGACGCATTCGGTTGATACCCGAAGTGCTGTTCAAGCGTCGCGCCCATGAAGAAGCCTCCATCCACCGCTTCGAGGACGAACATCAACGCCTGTCCTGGTTCAATCCGCAACATCGCGGCAAGCTGAGCTTCCCCACTTGGCGTCGCCTGGCCGAATACCGTGCCGCCATACACCGCGTGCCGTTACCGCTCAGCGAACGCCTGGCCTGCTATCGCCAACTTATCCGCTGGCTGCTCGGCCACCACCACACCGGCCCCCGCAACGCCCGCCTGCTGGCCAGCGAATTGCTCCGCCCGCGCCGCGCATGATTCCATTTTTATCCGCATTCGGTACCCGTAGACCAGGCATCCAACATCGACAAGGATCGGTGGTTGATTCGGCGTTGAAGTCCATGAACGCATCGGTGGGGCAGTGTTGGACGTTGCCCGTCGGCCGTGTCAGGCCGACC
>SLKT01000195.1 GCA_007134485.1 Wenzhouxiangella sp.
CCGGCCATCGGCGGCGACACCATTCCCAATATCGCAACAGCCGATGGCGACAATGTCGATCCGGTCAGCGACAATGCCGATGTTACGGTAACAACACCTGACGAACCGGCCGTCCCGATACCGGTGGCCGGGCCTTTCGGACTGCTAGTGCTTGGTCTGCTCTTGCTGATGATCGCGGGCAGGCGGTTGCGCACCACTGCCTCCAGGCAGAGCTGATCAAGTAAGCGTTGGCAGGAAGGCGACCCGGACACCGGGTCGCCTGTTTTGAAAAAACCGACGATAATTCCCTGACCGTCAGCCCTTGATACAGATCATCGGCTCCAAACGGGCGATCTTGCGCGCCAGGCCGGCGCCATGGGCGGCATCGACCACGGCGCCAACGTTCTTGTACGCGCCCGGCGCTTCCTCGGCCACCCCGCGCAGGCTCGGGCTGCGAATGATGATGCCGCGTTCGGCCAGTTCGTCGACCAGTTTTCGGCCCTTCCAGCGACGCGTCGCCTGGCGCCGGCTCATGGCCCGTCCGGCGCCGTGGCAGGCCGATGAGAAGGCCAGTGATTCGCTCTTTTCGGTACCTGCCAGAATGTGACTCTCCGTACCCATGGAACCGCCGATCAGCACCGGCTGGCCGGTCTGGCACAACGGATCGGGCAGCTCGGGATGGCCGGGGCCGAAAGCCCGTGTCGCCCCCTTGCGATGCACGAACAGGCGCTTGCGCAGCCCGCCGATCTCGTGGAACTCCTCCTTGCAGGTGTTGTGCGAGACATCGTAGAGCAGGTTCAATGATGCGTTCGGGAAGACCCGGCCAAATGCTTCGCGCGCCAGGTGCGTGATGATCTGCCGATTGGCCAGTGCGCAGTTGATGGCTGCGCGCATGGCGCCCAGGTATTCCCGTCCCAGGGAGGAATCCAGCGGTGCGCAGGCCAGTTCGCGATCAGGCAGATTGATACCGTGATCGGCCGCGGCCAGCGCCATGCGCTTGAGAAACTCGCTGCCGATCTGGTGGCCCAGCCCGCGCGATCCGCAGTGAATGCTGACCACCACATGATCCAGTTTCAGGCCCATGGCGGCAGCTCGTGTCGGATCGAAGATCTCGACCACTTTCTGCACTTCCAGGTAGTGGTTGCCGGAACCCAGCGTGCCCATCTCCGAACGCTGCCGCTTGCGCGCGTGCTCGGAGATGAAGCCGGGCACGGCGCCGGCGCTCATGCCGTGTTCCTCGATGCGCTCCAGGTCGACCTTCTCGCCCCAGCCACAGCGCACCGCCCAGTCCGCGCCGCCGGCCAGCATCTCGTTCATCTGGTCATCGGACAAGTGAATATCGCCGCGACTGCCCAGGCCGGCCGGAATGCTGGCGAACAGGACATCGGCCAGGTCGGTCTTGTACGCCTCGACATCGCCTACCGTCAGATTGGTCAGCAGGGTGCGAACACCACAGGAGATATCGAAGCCCACACCCCCGGCCGACACCACACCGCCTGCATCCGGATCGAATGTCGCCACGCCGCCAATCGGAAACCCGTAGCCCCAGTGGGCATCCGGCATGGCAAATGACGCCTTGACGATACCGGGCAGGCGGGCGACGTTGGTGATCTGCTCGAAAACCTTGTCGTCCATGGCCTCGACAAGCGCCTGATCGGCATACAGCACGCCGGGCACGTGCATGCCGCGTTCCGGCGCAATGTGCCATTCCCATTCATTTTTCCGAACCAGTCTTGAGGCGTCCATGTCAGACATCCACGATGCATTGGGCCACCTGATGTCCATGCGCATCCTGATAGACGCGCAGGTTGGTCAGCGTGGCGCCCTTGATTTCCACCGCCGGCTGATGGCGGGCCACATCGATCGGTTCGCCGCTGACTTCGGCGACCAGGTGACCATCGCTGATGCTCACCCGAAAGCGGCCAAACAGCATCGAGCGGGTCGCCATCTCGTAAACCAGGGCATCGATCCAGTTGACCAGCAGGAACTCATCGTCCTGACCGTCGCACTCGATGCGAATGGTGGTGGCCAGTCGAACGTCTTGCAGATCACAGATCACAGCCGTCATGGCCAGTGCGGCCTGCTCGAAGGCCGAGGCCAGGTACGGGCCCCAGCCACGAATGCCCATATCGGCCTCGTGATGGAAATGCTCCCAACCAATCGGTAGTTGCCGGTGTCCGGATTCAGTCTCTGTATATTCGACCGTACTCATTAACCAAGGCTATCCAAGCCGCCGCTTTTTCGTCTTGATGCCGGTCAACGTCAGAGTAGGTTGAGGGTTGATTTTCCCGGACAGGGATCCGGATCAACCGGCTGCCGGTCAGTCGGAGTCCAGCCATTGGCCAATGGAATCGATCATGGCCTCGGGCTGTTCGGTCGGTATCCAGTGCATGGCGTCCAGCTCGACGATTTTCACTGCCGGCATGGCCGCCAGCGCCCGATAAGTGATCGGTATGTCGCCGAACAATCCCCCGGATGACAGCAGCACCAGGGCAGGCGCCTGGATGTCATCGAGCCCTCCCAGCGGACGCAGCACCTCGTTGAGTGCCTGCAGGTAGGCGGAGGTGGGCATGTACAGCCGGTCCTTGCTGGGCCGGCCGTAGCGTTTGCGAATGGCCGCGTGCGGGCCAAGGCGGCGAAATTGCTCCCGGGTGTGCTGATCCAGCTCAGTCAGATCCAGCGGGGGCAGTTCCCGGCGACTCACGCCCAGGGCATTCAGACCCAGAATGGCGAACGAACTCAATAGCAGCAGATAACGACAGCGCCGCAGCAGCTTCATCTTGCGACCCATGGCGGGTGGCAACATCGGCTCGACCAGCACCAGCCCGGCGGTGCGCTCAGGATAGCGACGGGCGAAGCGCAGCGCCAGATTGGCGCCCAGGCAATGACCACCAATCACGGCCTGGTCGAATCCCTCCGCATCCAGCAATTCAACCAGGTCATCGCACCAGATTTCCGAATGAATACGCCCGCGCCAGGGGGATTTTCCGTGACCACGCAGATCCGGACACAATAGGTTCCAGTTGCGTTGCCCGGCGGTCGCATCGGCAAACTCGCGCCAGCGCGTACCATTGCTGGCCAGGCCGTGGCACAGGACCAGTAACTTCCCACTGTTTTCGGCGGGCCAGAATCGGTAGAACAAGGTGGCCCGCCCGCGCTTGAGCCGTCTTTCGAGCATGGGTCGCCAAACAAGGTCACCAGCATCCAGCCTATGGCATTCGGGCTGTATTTGCTACCAGCTCTTTTCTCGGACCATGACCTGGATCAAGACAGCGCCGGACGGGGGTGGGTATATTCAGCTTGGGCACGTGTTTTTTCCAACCCGAGGAGGTGGCCAGCCATGCCTGCACAAGCACTCAAGTCGTTTCTCGAAACCAATGGGGTTGATTATTCCGTCATCCCGCACGCCAGGGCCTACACGGCCCATGAGATTGCTCATGAGGCGCATGTTTCCGGCGATGATTTCGCCAAGACCGTGATTGTCCGGGTCAACGGCGAACTGGCGATGGCGGTGCTGCGCGCCAGTGATCGCCTGGATCTGGACCTGATGAGCCGGGCAGCCGGCGGCAGCGAGGTTGAATTGGCGTCCGAAGAAGAGTTCAGGGCGCAATTTTCTGACTGCGAGATCGGCGCCATGCCGCCGTTTGGCAACCTCTACGACATGGCCGTCTATGTCGACGAAGCGCTGGCCGAAGATCCGGCCATTGCCTTCAATGCCGGCACCCACACCGAACTGTTCCACGTCGGGTACGCGGACTTCGAGCGTCTGGTGGCCCCGCGTGTGGCGCGGCTCTGCAGACGTCACACTGACTGAAGCGCAAGGACACCAGGCCGTTGTGCCTGCCAGTGATCCAGGTCAAGACGGGCGCCGTGGCTGTGGTCCAGAATCGAGTCCGTATCGCGCCGATACAAGCGTTGAGCACACGGAGGACACCATGCTGGAAACCAACCTATCTGAAACTGACACCCCGATGCTGGAAGTCAACCCGGACGATCTCTGCCAGCTCATCCAACTGGCTCGGGACTTCCACGCCCGGGAAAGCCTGGTCACGCCCGACGAGCCGGAAAGCCCGGTAGACGAGATGCTGCCCGGGGTGTTTTCTGCACAATCCGGCGATCCCATTCTGGAAGAGTTCCGCAGCATCGTTGCCGATCTCGATCGCGCCCAACAGGTCCAGGTTGTCGCGTTGATGTGGCTGGGACGTGGTGATTACGATCCGGAGGAGTGGGATACGGTCGTCGCGGAAGCCGATGAGCATTGGAGTGACTATGCCGCCGATTACCTGCTGGCTCACCCGCTGGTCGCCGATCAGCTCAGTGACGGCATGGAGGCACTCGGCTACGACTGCCAGTAAGGCCGGAGCAGGAGGCCGAAATCGTCAGTCGACAATCCGCCAGCTTCCGTCTGGCTGACGGCAGGCGGTGCCGTAGACCTGTTCGGTGCGCCCACCGATCATGGCGTCCATGGTGTACTCACGGCACGGTCCCCGGGCGGTCTCATAGGTCCGGGTGGGTGTCATGCGATAGTCGTAACCGGTGTCGGGATTGCGCCAGCTTGTGTAGACACCGGTGCGTGTCGTTTCAAGGGTGGCGGCCATTTTCATGCGATCCACATCATCCATGGTGCGGCCGATCGATGCACCGATGGCGCCGCCGGCTACGGCGCCCATTATGGTCGCCGCCGTTCGTACCCGGCCATCAGCGACATGGTGGCCGAGCACACCACCTACCACGCCGCCGATGACCATGCCGACTTCCTCCTTGGGCCCGGTGGCGCAGCCGGTCAGAATGGCGACAAGAAAGACCATTGAAGTAATCAGTATTCGCGGTTTCATGATTTTTGCCTCATCAAAGTATTCAATCCACGATCATTGAGCGGCCTGAGACGCATTGTGGTTCCGGTAGAATTCAAGCAGGCGCTTGACTTCTTCATCCGAAGTCTGGTTGAAGTTACGGTAGAACCGGCCAACAGCCCGGAAATCATCGGGTTGGTGGAGAACCACCAACTCGTCGACCGCATCGCGCAGTGCCGGGTTCAAATCAGCGGGTGCAACCGGTACGGCGACGATGAGGCGTTTCGGTTGCCGCTGGCGGACGGCGCGGGCCGCCGCGATCATCGTCGAACCCGTGGCCAGCCCGTCGTCGACCAGGACCACGGTGCGTCCGGACAGGGCGGGAAAGGGATGATCGCCGCGATAAGCTTTCAGCCGACGTTCAAGTTCGGCCTGCTCCTTCTGAGTCTGGTTAGCCAACCAGTCCTCGCTCACATTGAGTTCAGCAATGGTGGTGTGATCGAGGAACCGGATGCCGCCGGAGGCGATTGCGCCGATGGCGAACTCCGGTCGCCCGGGTGCTCCGATCTTGCGCACAAGGAGTACGTCCAGCGGAGAATTCAGTGCATCCGCCACCGGTGCAGCCACCGGCACGCCCCCGCGCGGCAAGGCCAGGATCAGCAGACTTGGGTCACCGGCCAGGCGCCGTAGTGCATCAGAAAGCTTCTTCCCGGCCTCGGTTCGATCCCTGAAGGATTCAAACATCGCCGCCCTCCGAGCTGCAATCGCCACAGGACATATTCTGGGCCTGATTTGGCAATGCGCTGTTGATGCAGGTCAACGTCAGCCCGGATTATCCGTCCGGTATTCTAAAGGGAAGCAGGCGCCGGCTGTCCCGGCGCCTGAGGGGATTGCTGAACGAACCTGATCAGAGTTCCAGGTCGATCGGCAGCAGCACTGCGTCAACCACGTGAATCACGCCGTTACTGGCCGAGATGTTGGCCGGCCCGATGATTGCGGTGCTGCCGACCGCGGTGATCACCCCGCTTGGAGACACGCTGAAGGTGGCGCCATCGAGCAGCGTGGTGATGACCCGATCCCGACGCGGCGGAACAACGCTGTTCGAAGCCCGCCGTCCTTCCGTGACGTGATAGCTCACCACAGCTTCCACCGTGCCCGCACCGAGCAGATCATCAATGGCCGCGAACGGGCCTTCGTCGTTGAGAATGTCCTGATCGAGCAATCCGGCGACGGCACCAACCAGGGCCAGAAATGCCTGATCGGTCGGTGCAAACACGGTGTACTGGTCGTTATCAAACAATCCGGCAACCAGCGCACTGTCCGGATTGGTCTCGGCGATGTAGGAGACGGCATCGAGCAGCAGCGAGAACTCGGCCGGATCAGCCGATGCCGCCTCGCTGACAATCTCTGCAATGCTCTGAGTGCCCGGGGCCACGCCGGGCGGAGGCGCGGCGAAGACCTGGGCGGGAAGCAGACCGTAAACGGCTGCCATGGATACAACAATCAACCAACTTGCCAACACACGTTTCATGGACACATCCTCCTGGGAATCAAAGTCCTTTAGGTCACCCCCTTCGGATGTGATTTGACTCCCGTCGGTGTGCAGCCCGTGTGAAGGCAGTGGGGTCCGCTTACAGGTACTCAGGTAACAGGGCGCGCAAGGCCTCTGGATCCAATCGCACCACGTTTTTTGGTGTCTCGCTGCCGACGATGGCGCGCGTGTCCTTGTCCAGGCCGGCGCGCAACAGGCCGAGAAAACGCGGGGCGGCGACCAGGTGCAGCCGTTGAACGTCGCCTCGGCGTCGGGCGGTAACAAGGAATTCTGCGATTCGCTGTGCGAAAGTCCTCTCGGACTGCTCACGCTGCGAGATCGGCTCGCTCATGGCGAAGCGACTGGACCGAGGGCGATTCATTCCCCGACCCGGTGCATCGGATACCAGATCCTGCTCCTTGAGACGGCTGTCGGGGTTGAGCAGATCCTCAAACTCGTGAATCTGCTGGCCGGGCTCGCGTCGAAATACGCGGGCCCGGCTACTGTCAGCGACGATCACCCAGCAGTTTTCCATCGCTCAATGCTTGATATTGATCCGCCGACTGACCGCCTTTTCCTGCTTGGGAATGCGCACCTGGAGGACGCCGTCTTTCATGTCGGCTTCCACACCGTCGGAGTCGGCTGCATCAGGCAGGGTGAACCGGCGCGAGAACGAGCCGCTGAAGCGTTCGATGCGATGGTAGTTGTCGCGCTCTTCCTTGCGCTCGGACTTGCGCTCGCCGCGAATCGTCAGCACGCCTCTTTCCATGGTCACCTCGACATCCTCGGGAGACACTCCGGGAATATCGGCCTTGATCATGTAGGCCTTGTCGTCTTCCTTGACATCGACGGCCGGCATCCAGTCTTCATCGAAGAAGGTCTCATCGGACAACGGCTCGCGCAACCAGCGCGGACGGTCCATGAACTGGCGCATCCAGTCGGGAAATGCGGTGGGGAAGGGGTTGTTGCGGGACTTGGTCGGGAACATGATTCACCTCCTATTGAACGCCAGGCACAATCTGCCAGTTCAATAATAGACCGGGCCGTGACAGAACCTGTTGATGCAGGTCAAATGAAGCCCGGATGGGATCCTCCGGCGACACTCGTGATTTCACTTCAATTGACTGGAATCAACCCTTCTTCAGGCATGAAGCGCCAGAATCAACAACGTCATGTCGACCCGTCACCTGGAAAAACTCTTCAAGCCAAACTCGTTGGCGGTCTTCGGCGCCTCGGATCAGCCGGGCCGGGTCGGGCAGGCGGTGTTTGCCAACCTGCTGGCCGGCGGTTTCAAAGGCGCCATCTACCCGGTCAATCCCAAGCGCAAGGAGGTGGCTGGTCATCGGGCCTGGCCGTCGGCCAAGAGCCTGCCGGAAACCCCCGATCTTGCGATCATCTGCACGCCTCCGCCGACCGTGCCCGGCATCGTCGATGAACTGGGTCGGCGCGGCACGCGCGCGGCCGTGGTGATCACTGCCGGCTTTGAATCGGTGGTCGACAAACACGGCGAGAAACTCTCCGGGCGGCTGCTCAAGGGCGCCGGCCGGCATGGTCTGCGCCTGCTCGGACCCAATTGTGTCGGCCTGATCGTTCCCGGACTGGGTCTCAATGCCAGCTTTGCCCCGGCCATGGCGCAGCCCGGCAGCCTGGCGTTCGTGTCGCAGTCTGGCGGCCTGGCCACCACGGTGCTGGACTGGGCCGCCGAGCGGGAAATCGGTTTCTCCAGCTTCGTTTCGATGGGCAATTGCCTGGATGTTGATATCGCCGATGTGGTCGATTACCTTGGGGTGGACGCCAGGACGCGCGCCATTTTGCTATACATCGAGTCCGTCAACACCGGTCGAAAGTTCATGTCGGCCGCGCGTGCGGCCGCGCGTAACAAGCCCATGATCGTGGTCAAGTCGGGCAGGGCGCCGGAAGGCGCGCGGGCTGCCCAGTCCCACACCGGTGCGCTGGCTGGCAGCGACGAAGTGTTCGATGCCGCGATCAGCCGGGCCGGCGCCTTGCGAGTGGACGGTATCGAGGCCTTGTTCAGCGCGGCGGAGTTGCTGGGCCGACCGCACCGGGTGCGAGGGCCCCGGCTGGCGATCCTGACCAACGGCGGAGGCCCGGGGGTGCTGGCCACCGACAAACTGATTCTGTCCGGCGGCGAGTTGGCGACATTGTCGGAAACCACCATGGCGACGCTGGACGAGTGCCTGCCGGCCAACTGGTCACGCGCTAACCCGGTCGACATCATCGGCGATGCTGGGCCGGAACGTCATGTCCAGGCACTGAAAGTGTTGCTGGCCGATGAAGGTGTCGATGCGGTGCTGCTCATTCACGCGCCAACCGCGCTGACCGATGCAGCAGCCATCGCCTCGGCGCTGGTCGAGCCGGCGGCCCGGGCGCGACAGATCGTGCTGGGCTGCTTCCTGGGCGGGGCTTCAGCGCGTCAGGCCTCGCGCATCTTTGCCGATGCGGGACTGGCCAGCTTTTCCACCCCCGAAGAGGCCGTCAAGGCCTTCC
>SLKT01000157.1 GCA_007134485.1 Wenzhouxiangella sp.
CAAACCAACAAACCAACAAACCAACAAACCAACAAACCAGCCCATCACCAATGCGTGAGGTCAATGTCCTTGAGCCTTTCACTCCACGATCCGATCACATCGGCCCGATCGACGCCAGCTGCCAGGGCGGCGTGAAATTCATCAAGGCTGAGCAGACCAACGCCAAGTCGTTCCAGGTGTGGATTCCAGATCTGGCAATCGGTGAGCAGAAAATCCCAATGCTTCAGGCAGCGCATCAAAACTGCCAGCGCGATCTTGGAGGCATCGCGGCGTTGATGGAACTTGGATTCGGCGAAAAAGATCTTGCCAATGGCCACGCCGTATAGACCACCGATGAGTTCACTATCGTTCAGGATCTCGATGCTGTGGGCATGGCCCATCTCGTGCAGGCGGGTATAGGACTTGATCATCTCCGGGGTGATCCAGGTGCCGGTCTGATCCCGGCGTGGACCGGCACAGGCACGAATGACCGCATCGAAGCGGCGATCGACCGAAACTGAAAAACGTCCCTGGCACAATGTGCGCCGCAGTCGCCGGGGCGGTTGCCAGTGAGCGGGAATCAGTACCGCACGAGGTTCAGGTGACCACCACAGGATGGGCGAGCCATGCTCGTACCATGGAAATACACCGCGTCGGTAGGCATTGAGCAGGCGCGCCGGTTCAAGATCACCACCCCAGGCGACCAGGCCTTCCGGATGGCCGATTTCACGCGGGTCTGGAAATGCGCCAGCGGGATCGGGGTCAAGCTGCGGAATGTGATAGCGCTTCACGATCCGCGCTCGCCGAAGGGGTTGAGCCCATCCAGGTGCCGCCGGTATTCCTGCAGCGCGTTGCCCTCGGCGATCAGGTAGCGCGCGATGCCCTGGCGCAGGCCGGGATGGCGAATGTAGTGGAAAGACTGTGTTTTCTGTGGCAGGAATCCGCGCCGGATCTTGTGCTCGCCCTGGGCGCCGGGCTCGAACCATTCCAGGCCGTTCGCAATGCAATATTCGATGCCCTGGTAGTAGCAGGTCTCGAAATGCACATCGCGAGTGTCCTCAAGGCTGCCCCAGTAGCGACCGTACAGGCGTTGTTGGTCGCGCCAGAATATCGCGGCCGCGCGGGGGCGATCATCCTGCCGAGCGATGCACATCAGAAAGTGTTCCCCGAATCGCTCGGCATTGAGCGCGAAAAAATCGCGATTGAGCATCGGCAGGTTGCCGTATAGCGCGAAAGTGGACTGGTAGCAGCGATCGGCAAAGTCGATATCGGCATCGCGCATGGCTAGTCCATCGATCCATTCGAAGTGCCACCCCTGATTGAACACCTTGCGTCGCTCGGCGCGAATGTTCTTGCGTGGTTTGCGCTTGAGGGCATCGAGAAAGTCCTGGAAATCCCGGTAGCCTTCATTGTGCCAGTGAAACTGCCAGTCGTAACGGGCCAGCCATTCGGGCCGTTGCCCGATGATGCTGGCATCGACGCTGGAGCAGAAGTTGATGCCGGCCGAGGAATAGCCATTGGCTTCGACCCGATCCCGGGTCTGGTCGAGCAAGCTTTCGGCGGCCTCGGGGTTTTGCTCGGCGCCGAGCAGGCGGGGGCCCGGGACCGGGCTGTATGGCGCCGCGATCAGCAGTTTCGGATACCAGGACAGGCCGGCCCCATGAGCGGCACGCGCCCAGGCCCAGTCAAAGACAAATTCCCCATGCGAGTGGGACTTGATCCAGGCCGGTGCAGCGGCCTGGATCCGGTCGGAGTCGTCGCGCACGACAATCGGACTGGATTGCCAGCCGGTCGTCGGACTGACACATCCTGCCTGCTCCAGTGAAGCCAGAAAGCGCCAGTCGGCAAATGGGCCGGTGGCGTGGGTCAGCCCATTCCAGGCCGATGCGCCCAGTTCGGTGATCGATCCGTATTCAGTCGCTTTGCTCGGCAAGGAATTTCTCGGCATCCAGTGCGGCCATGCAGCCGAACCCGGCCGAAGTTACCGCTTGACGGTAAACGTGGTCGGCCACATCGCCGGCGGCATAGACACCCGGTACGCTGGTGGCGGTGGCCATGCCTTCAAGGCCGGAGCGAATCTGGATGTAGCCATCGGCCATATCGAGTTGTCCTTCAAAAATCCCGGTGTTGGGATCATGACCGATGGCGATGAAGACCGCGTCCACGTCGAAATCCGAGGTCTCGCCGGTGGCGACATGACGAATCCGCATGCCGGTCACGCCATCATCATCACCCAGAACCTCATCGAGGACATGATCCCACTGAATCTCGACCTTGCCTTCGGCTTCGCGCTGGAACAAGCGCTCTTGAAGAATCTTCTCGGCGCGCAGCTCATCGCGACGATGAACCAGGGTGACCTTGCTGGCGATATTCGAAAGATACAGGGCTTCTTCGACCGCGGTGTTGCCGCCGCCGACCACGGCCACCGGCTTGTTGCGGTAGAAGAATCCGTCACAAGTTGCGCAGGCAGATACACCTCGCCCCTTGTAAGCCTCCTCGGAATCCAGTCCCAGGTAGCGTGCCGATGCGCCGGTGGCAATCACCAGCGCATCGCAGGTGTAGGTGCCGCTATCGCCTTCCAGGCGAAAGGGACGCCGACCCAGGTCGGCGGTGTGGATATGGTCGAAGATCATATCCGTGTCAAAGGCTTCGGCATGGGTCAGCATGCGTTGCATCAGTTCCGGACCCTGGAGATCCGGGTAGTCGCCCGGCCAGTTTTCCACGTCCGTGGTGGTCATGAGCTGGCCACCTTGCTGGATTCCGGTAATGATGGCAGGCTTGAGGTTGGCGCGTGCTGCATACACGGCGGCGGTGTAGCCGGCCGGGCCGGATCCGAGGATCAGAAGCCGGAAATGACGGGGATCGGCCATAGTATAATTTTCTCCAGTTTGCGGGCGAGTCAGAGGTCAACGTAAGGTCGGCTGGACCGCAATCCAAGCAGTATTGCTGCCTGGGAATCAATGCCGACGGGCGAGAATCATAACGAAATACCCCCCGTCGATCACCACAATTCAGTGCCTGAAATTAAGGAGCGATGTTCATGCGTATCGGAATCCCCAGCGAAACCAAGACCCTGGAAGGAAGAGTGGCCCTGGTGCCGGCCGCCTGCGGCGACCTGGTCCGGGCCGGACACGAGGTTTTCATTCAAAGCGGGGCAGGTGACAAGAGCGGATTTTCCGATGCCGATTTCGAGGCTGTCGGTGTGAAAATCGTGCCCGATGCAGCCGCCCTGTATGAAAAGGCCAGGCTGGTGGTCAAGGTCAAGGAACCGATTGCCGGCGACCTGGAGCATCTGCGCGAGGATCATTTGTTGTTCTGTTACCTGCACCTGGCGGCCGAGCCGGATCTGACCCAGCGTCTGCTCGAGATCGGTCTGACCGGTGTCGCCTTCGAAACCGTCGAAGAGGTCGATGGTTCGCTGCCGTTACTGGCGCCAATGAGCAACATTGCCGGGCGGATCGGCGTCCAGGTGGCCACCCACCTGTTGCATCAACCCCAGGGTGGACGCGGCATTTTGCTTGGCGGGTTGCCGGCGGCCAATCGCGGCCACGTCGTGGTGCTGGGCGCCGGGGCAGCCGGTGGCAATTCCGCCTGCCTGGCGGCAGCCATGGGTGCACGGGTCACGGTGCTGGACAAGCGCCAGGATAGACTGGCCGAGATGATGGCCATCGGCCCCAACGTGACCGCTTTGTATCCATATGCCGAAACGGTCGGCGAATATGTTTCCAAGGCGGACATGGTGGTCGGCGCGGTGCTGGTCACCGGAGCGAAGGCCCCGCATGTGGTGACCCGTGAAATGGTTTCGAGCATGCTCGACGGCAGCGTGGTCGTGGATATTTCGGTCGACCAGGGCGGCTGTTTCGAAACCACTCGGCCGACCACTTATGCCGATCCCACTTACCAGGTCGAGGGCGTGACGCACTTTGCCGTGACCAATATGCCGGGGGCGGTGCCGCGCACCTCCAGCCAGGCGTTGTCGGCGGCAATCCTGCCATATGTGCAACAGATGGCGCGGTCAGGATGGGAAGAGATCAGCGCCCTGGCCAAGGGTGTGAATGTGCGTGACGGGCAACTGGTACATCCTGCCCTGAAGTGACTATAATCAGTCAGTTGCCGGATTTTTTTCAGGTTGGTTCTTGATATGGCGCGAGCCGCGAGCAAGTCCAAAGCCGCAGACAACGATAACGATGGCGCGCTGGCGCGGCGGATCGCCGAAGCGGTTTTCCTGCTGATTCTGGTCATCGCGGTTTACTTGCTGCTGACGCTCATCACCCACCACCCCGAGGATCCGGGCTGGTCCCATGATGCCGCGAGTGATCGTGTCCGTAACCTGGGCGGGACCTTCGGTGCCTGGATCTCGGATCTTTTCCTGGTGTTTTTCGGGTACATGGCCTATGTCGCACCGGTGCTCATCGGCCTGGCCGGTTTTCGAATTCTGCGCGAGCGGGCGGAACCGGCCACCCTGGCCGACTGGTCAGTCCGCACCGGGGGGTTGTTGCTGGTGGTCCTGACCGGCTGCATGCTGCTTGACATGCAAAGTCGCGGTGGACTGGATGATGGGGGTGGTGTCATCGGCGCCGTTCTGGCCGGGCCGATGATCAACGCCATGGGCTTTACCGGGGCCGCTCTGATCAACCTCACCATATTGCTGGCCGGCATCACGCTGTTTACCGGGCTGTCCTGGATTCGGGTCATCGAGGCCACTGGTCGCGCGGTGCTCAGCGCCGCGGCCTGGACGCTTGAATCAGTCGGCAGGATTCGCGACTGGATTGCCGGACGGCGTGCGCGGGCCGAGCGCGAGGAAGTGCGCAAGCGCGACACCATCAAGCGCAAGAGTCGCCAGGAAGTGCGCATCGAACCGCGCGTCGAGCCGACCATTTCCAAGCCGGTCGAGGCCAAGCTGCGCCAGCAACCGCTGTTCAAGAATCTGACCGAGGGCGGGTTGCCACCGCTGGACCTGCTTGATTTGCCATCGCAGAAAAAGGCCGGTTATTCGGAGGACGCACTCAAGGCCATGAGCCGCCAGGTCGAGCTCAAGCTGGCCGATTTCGGCGTCGAGGTCGAAGTCGTGGCCGTCCATCCGGGCCCGGTCATCACCCGATTTGAATTGCAACCGGCGCCCGGAGTGAAGGGCGCCCAGGTGTCAAACCTGTCCAAGGATCTGGCCCGGGGCTTAAGCGTGATTTCGGTGCGGGTGGTGGATGTGATCCCCGGCAAGAGCGTGATCGGTCTGGAGATTCCCAACCAGCACCGCGAGATCGTCTACCTGCGCGAGATCCTGTCTTCTGATCCTTACGTCAAGGCTTCTTCAGCGCTGACCCTGGCGCTGGGCAAGAGTATTTCCGGCAAGCCGATGGTGGCCGATGTGACCCGCATGCCGCACCTGCTGGTGGCCGGTACGACCGGGTCGGGCAAGTCGGTGGCCATCAACGCCATGATCCTGAGCCTGCTATACAAGTCCACGCCGGACGATGTTCGCCTGATCATGGTCGACCCGAAGATGCTGGAGCTTTCAGTTTACGAGGGCATAGGCCACCTGCTCACGCCGGTGGTGACCGACATGAAGGAGGCGGCTAATGCGCTTCGCTGGTGTGTAGCCGAGATGGAAAGGCGCTACCGCCTGATGGCTGCATTGGGCGTGCGCAACCTGGCCGGCTACAACCGCAAGGTCAAGGAAGCCAACAGCAAGAACAAGCCAATTCCCGATCCGCTGGTCGATCCGGCCGCGATTCCCGAGGGCGAGGACCCCCCGACGTTGCAGAAATTGCCATTCATCGTGGTGGTGGTCGATGAATTCGCCGACATGATGATGATCGTCGGCAAGAAGGTCGAGCAATTGATAGCCCGCCTGGCCCAGAAGGCGCGCGCCTCGGGCATTCACCTGATCCTGGCCACCCAGCGACCCTCGGTGGATGTCATCACCGGATTGATCAAGGCCAATATTCCGACCCGCATGGCTTTTCAGGTATCTTCGAGAGTCGACTCGCGCACGATCCTGGACCAGCAGGGCGCGGAGCAATTGCTGGGTCACGGTGACATGTTGTACCTGCCGCCGGGCAGTGGATTGCCGGAGCGCATTCACGGCGCCTTCGTTGATGACCATGAAGTTCACAAGGCGGTCGAATGGCTCAAGCAGCAGGGTGAACCGGATTATCTCGAGGATGTGCTGTCCGACACCCAGACCACGGCCGATGGCCAGACCATTGGAGAAACCGGCTTGCCGGAAGGGGGCGGGGGAGATTCCGAAGATGAACTCTACGACAAGGCCGTAGCCTATGTGCTTGAAAGCCGGCGCGCCTCCATTTCCAGCGTCCAGCGCCAGCTCAGGATCGGCTACAACCGCGCCGCCCGCCTGATTGAGGACATGGAGGCCCAGGGTGTGGTCAGCCCGCCGGAACACAACGGCCAGCGGGAAGTGCTGGCGCCGGCGCCGCCAAAGGATTGAAGGGCCGGGAGACGGAAGACGGGGGGCTGTTGTTGTTTTTGGGAACCAAAAAGCATTCTGCAATTCTTAGCCTTGAGCCTTGAGCCTTGAGCCCTGAACCCTGAACCCTGAACCCTGAACCCTGAACCCTGAATCCTTCTCACCCCATGACCCAACGACTCTCCCTCATCCTCCTCTTTCTCCTCCCCGCCATTGCATGGTCCGACAGCGATCCGCGCGGCCAGCTTGATCAGTTCGCTGACGGGCTGGAAGCCTTGTCCGGGAGCTTTCGGCAGGTCACGGTGGAGGCCGACGGTCGCATCGTCGAGCAGACCGAAGGGCGGTTGTATTTCACCCAGCCGGATCGATTTCGGTGGAGCTACCAGGAACCGTTCCCGCAGGAGCTGGTGGCGGACGGGGAACGCCTGTGGCATTACGATGAATCGCTGGATCAGGTCACTGTCAGGGACCAGCCACCGGCCGGAGAGTCACCGCTGCTGGTGCTGACCCGACCGGACCTGCTGGATCGCTTTTATCGCATCGAGGCCAGCGATCAACCCGATGAGCTGCAGTTCAGTCCCCTGGAAGAGGACGGGGAGTTTGAACTGGCCACCCTGTTTTTCGCCGACGGACACCCCGAGGCCCTGGAACTTGTTGATCGTTTTGGCCAGTTGACCCGGCTGGAGATGTACGATCTGCAGCGCAATCCCGAGTTGGATTCTGACCTTTTTACCTTCGTGGTTCCCCCCGGTGCCGACCTGCTGGAAGGCTATTGAGACTTCCAGAAGTCATCTGAACTTGCCGTATACGGCGAATTCTTGATGACCCGCCATGGGCCGAGATCCGCGCTGGACTTGTGATGAAGGTCTTGCTTTACAGCGACAGTGTGATGAGGTTAACATCATGTCGCTTATTCAAAAAGAGGGGTTTTCCTGAATGGGGATTTTCACGCAACGGGTTTTCATTCCGCGGGCGCTGTATGCTTGGATGCCTTTTGTCTATTTATTGACCGGCATCCTGATGTGGCTGGTTTTTTCCAACGCGCTGGTCAAGTTGGTTGCGCTGATGTTGGTGGCCTTCGCGATCTACATTACCGTCAAGCGCTTTTCTTCGGCGAGCCCCTCAGCGACCCGGTCACGTGCAAACAGGCGGTCTGTTCGGACTCGCTGATCCATTCCTGTTCGTACCCACTGTTTGGATCCCGCTGCTGATGAACATACCCCCGCTACCCTTCGTACTACCACCGGCAGTTATTAACCCGGCAGGAATGTAGATCACATTCACGTGTCAAGCGACACCCACCTTTACGCATTAAGGTGACACCTTACCTGCCCATCAGGCTCCAGCGTCCGGTTTGACCGCGGTCATTGTCATCAGCCCCCACAACCAGTCGATCTTGTAGCGTTCGGTGCTCAACTTCTCGAATCCGCCAGCCGATATCAGAGCGCCAAGTTCGGCGGCGCTGTACATATGAAAATGTGCCTGATCGACCCGGCGCAGATACAGGTTCATCAGCCGGCTGGTCAGAAAGTCCCGGGACCAGTCGGTGATCAGCAAATGCCCACCGGGCTTGAGGACTCGCCGAATCTCACGTAGTGCGACATCCGGCTGGCGCACGAAATGGAACATGCTGGTCGAAACCACAAGGTCGAATCGCGCCCTGGCAAACGGTAGCATTTCGGCTGCGGCCTGGACCAGCCCGATTCGCCCGTCCAATTGCTCGTCGGCTATGGCCAGCATTTCCCTCGACAGGTCACTGCCGGCATAACTGGCCTGAGGCTGCCGTGTCGCAAGTTCAGCCAGCAGGATGCCGGTACCGCAACCGACATCCAGCACCTGCTGACCGGGCGTAATGTCTATGCGCTTGAGGGTCGCGTGCAAGGACGCCTGGATGTAATGAGACCAGCGCTGATTATATTGATCAGCCAGGCGGGCATATTCGCCTTGCAGCGGCTGGTAATGGTCTGATTTCTTGTGGGTCATTGCGTATTGCGGATTCTCGCACTGATTCGTTCCTCAAGTGCCGACTTTCTGTTCATTCCCAAAGTGAAAATGCTTCCCTGTAAGATATTGTCATTATAAATATCAGTAATTTATGTATCCAAGTTGGCAAATCATATTACATGAACCTCTGAACAATTATGCATGGAGCGCGTTTCAGTCGGAAAAGCCGCAGATCGGGTACGCGCTTAACGGCACTCAAGCTAGTGTACCCCGTCACTCATTTTGTAACATTCAGCGAGTCGGAAAGCGCTTAGCCGCAAGGCAGGGCTCGCCGGGAATGGCAGCGCCCTTGCCAAGAGGCCTAACGCCGCGGATGAGCGC
>SLKT01000057.1 GCA_007134485.1 Wenzhouxiangella sp.
GACCACAGACCACAGACCACCGACCACAGACCACAGCTCGCACTGGGTTATCCTAGTACCAGGCTTTATCAACTGCATCCATCATGTACACCGAACCCTCGAGCGCGGCGATACCCATTTTTTCACTGGACAAGGATCAGCTGTCCGACTGGCTGAGCAAGGCCGGGGAGAGTCAGCGGCGCTGGATTCGGGGTAGCGGTTTCAAGGCCGGCACTGCGACCCATTTGCTGGTGCCGGATGGCGAAGGCGGTATTGCCTGTGTTTTGGCCGGCCGTTCGACTTCGGATCGACTCTGGGCGCTGGCCCATCTACCGGCGGTGCTGCCGGAGGGGCGCTACCAGCTGCACTCGGACTGGTCAGCCGACGAGCAGGCCCGGGCCCTGACCGGTTGGGGGCTGGGCTGTTACCGGTTTGATCGCTACAAGGACCAGGACATGCCGACGGCCAGCCTGGTGGTGCCCGATGCCCTCCGTGCAGAGATCAAGGCCGTGGTCGAGTGTTCGACCATGATTCGCGACCTGGTCAATACACCCGCCCTGGATCTCGGCCCGGCCGAGCTTGCCGCCGAGGCCGAGTCACTGGCCGAGGCGCACCAAGCCGATTGCGCGGTGATTCGGGGCAAGCAACTTGAAAGGGAATTCCCGGCCATTCACGTGGTCGGTCAGGCTTCCAGCCGAGCGCCGTGTCTGATTCGACTGCAGTGGGGAGACCCGGAAGCGCCGCCACTGGCGCTGGTCGGCAAGGGCGTGGTGTTCGACTCCGGTGGTCTCGATATCAAGCCTGGCTCGGGCATGGTATTGATGAAAAAGGACATGGGTGGTGCGGCCCATGTGCTCGGGTTGGCGCGATTGATCATGACCCTGGGGTTGAAGGTCAATCTGCGTGTCTACATTCCGGCGGTCGAAAACGCCATTGCCGGCAATGCTTACCGGCCCTCCGACATCATCCGCACTCGCAAGGGCAGCACGGTTGAAATCGGCAATACCGATGCCGAAGGCCGGGTGGTGTTGTCCGATGCCTTGACCCTGGCGTGCGAGGAAGGCGCCGAGCGCATCATCGACTTTGCCACCCTGACGGGCGCGGCGCGGGTCGCGCTGGGCGAGGACCTACCGCCGATTTACGCGCGCGACAAGGCCGCGGCACGCACCATCCAGGATCTTTCTTTCGAATGTGAAGACCCGCTCTGGCACATGCCGTTGTATGAACCTTATCGTTCGCTGATCGAACCGGCCATTGCCGACCTGTCCAATTCCGGAACCAGCCGATTCGGCGGCAGCCTGACGGCAGCACTCTTCCTGGATCACTTCGTCGATTCCGAACTGGACTGGTACCACCTGGATATCTACGCCTGGAATCTGGGCGACCGGCCGGGTCGTCCTGCCGGGGGCGAGGCGCAGGGATTGCGTGCGATGTGGGGCTGGCTGAAGGCGACTTATGGTCAGTGATTACGTGCCTGCTTCGTAATCACCGCACATCGGTCGTGCTGGTTGGCATGCAGAACTGCCGGCGTCCGTGAAACATCAACCCCCCCTGGGCCATGAAATCCGGCGCACGCTGATCCTGGCCGGTCCGCTGGTGGTCGGGCAGTTGACCAACTTCGGCATGAATTTCGTCGACACGGTCATGGCCGGGCGACTGGGTGCTCTGGACCTGGGCGCGATTGCGGTCGGTTCATCGATCTGGGCGGCCGGTTTTCTGTTTGTGCTCGGGGTGTTGCTGGCCGTTTCGGCGACCGTGTCGCAACTGGATGGAGCCAGGCGCCGAAAGCAGGCCGGTGAATTCACTCGCCAGGCCTTGTGGCTGTCGCTGGTTCTGTCACTGTTGCTGTTTCTTGCGGTTCGCGGCAGCGGCGCATTGATGGGTTGGATCGGTGTCGACGAAGAGGTCGCATCGTTGTCCCTGCGCTATCTGCAGGCGATCAGTTGGGGTGCGCCGGCACTGTGCGCTTTGCTGGTACTGAGGTTTTTTTCCGAGGGCACCGGCTATACCCGCCCGACCATGTATATCGGCTTGCTGGGCATCGCCGTCAATATCCCGCTGAACTATGTCCTGATGTTCGGCAAGCTGGGCATGCCGGCCATGGGCGCGGTGGGTTGTGGCTGGGCCACGGCCATCGTCTTCTGGCTGCAGTTACTGGCCCTGGCGGTGTGGATTGGCTGGCGACCCCGCTATCGACCGTATGGATTGTACGAACGTCTGAGCTGGCCGAACCGGGTCGAAATCGGCGCCCTGCTCAAGCTCGGATTGCCGATCGGCATCATGATCTTTCTCGAGGGCGGTTTGTTTGTCGGCACGGCGTTGCTGATCGGCACACTCGGCCCCCTGCCGGTCGCCGCCCACCAGGTTGCGATGAACTATGCCGGGTTGATGTACATGGTCCCGGTCGGGTTGTCCGGGGCGATCACCGTGCGCGTGGGCAATTCCATTGGACGGGGCGATCCCGAGGGCGCACGACGGGCCGGCCAGGTGGGCATGGGGATCGCCCTGGCCTTCGGGCTGACTTCGGCGGCCATCATGCTGTTGTTCCCCGAATGGATCGTGGCCATGTATACCAGCGACCCGGAGGTCGCGACACTGGCCGTCAGTCTGCTGTTTCTGGCCGGCATCTTCCAGCTTGCCGATGCCTTGCAGGGATCGGCCGCCGGGGCCTTGCGCGGTCTCAAGGATTCCCGGGTTCCGATGGTCTATTGCGTGATCGCATACTGGGTCATCGGCCTGCCGTTAGGTGGCTACCTGACCTTCAGCGCCGACTTCGGACCGGCCGGCATGTGGATCGGCATCATCGTCGGCCTGACCCTGGCCGCGCTCATGCTCAGCACCCGCTTCCACCGAATCAGCCAACCGAACGCCCCCTGAGCCTGATTCGACTGACGGTTTTCGGGGTCAGGGGTCAGAAGTCAGAGGTCAGAGGTCAGAGGTCAGAAGTCAGTAGTCAGAGGTCAGTTTGAAGGTTTGGGATCGGTGCCGATTTCGGACCACCGTCTCCCGTCTCCCGTCTCCCGTCTCCCGTCTCTTAGCCCCCATGACAAACGGCACATTGCCCCTTCACTCATCTGCATCTAAAATGGCCACCCGTTTCCCTGTGTGAAATTCCCATGGCCCATTCCAATCGACCCAACATTCTGATCCGTCTGTGGTTGGGATTCTGGCGTGGCGTGACCGCGCTGCGCATGTTCGTGTTCAATATCCTGTTTCTGGTCGTTCTGGCCGTGGTGCTGGCCGTGGTATTCAGCGGCGCCGACAAGCTCGATATCGAATCGGATACCACCCTGGTGATCAATCCGCGCGGGATCATCGTCGAGGAGTATGTCGGTACTCCGATCGAACGGGCCATCAACGAGGCGCTGGGCCAGGAGGTTCAGCAGACCCGCCTGCGCGATATTGTCGCGGCGCTCGAGCATGCCGCCGAGGACGACCGCATCACCCAGGTGCTGATCAGCACCGATCGCTTGCTGGGAGTCGGTCCGGGCATGATGCAGGAGCTCAGCGAGGCATTCGAGACCTTTCGCGCGACCGGAAAGCGCGTGATTGCCTATGGCGGCTGGATGGGGCAGGGGCAGTACTTTCTGGCTTCGCTGGCCGACGAGATCTGGATGAATCCGGAAGGTGCGATTTTGCTGGATGGCTACGGTTTCTTTCGCCAGTACTATGCCGAGGGCCTGGAAAAGCTCGATGTCGACGTCAACCTGATCCGGGTCGGAGAATACAAGTCGGCCATGGAGCCGTTCATCCGCTCCGATATGTCCGATGAAGATCGCGAAGCGACCGAGTATTTTCTCGGTGACCTCTGGCAGCGCTACCTGGAAAAGGCGGCACGCAACCGGGGCATGCCACCGGAGGTTCTGGCCAACCTGACCGACAATCTGGGTGAGTTTCTCAAGCAGGCCAACGGCGACATGGCGCAAATGGCCCTTGACCAGGGTTTGGTTGATCGCCTGGTGACCCGGCCGGAGTTTCGCTCGGAACTGGCCCTGAGTGGCGCACCCGATGATCGCGATAGTTTCCGTCGGATCGGCATGAGAAGCTATGTCGAAGGTATGCAGGCCATGCCTCGCAGACCGGGTGATCAGGTTGGCGTGATTGTTGCTCAGGGTCTGATTACCGAAGGCAACCAGCCGCCGGGCACCATTGGTTCGGAGTCGACGTCGCGGCTGATTCGTCAGGCGCTCGATGATGACGATATCAAGGCCGTGGTCTTGCGGGTCGATTCCGGAGGCGGCAGCGCGTTCGCGTCCGAAGTCATTCGCCGCGAACTTTTGGCCTTGCGCGACGCCGGCAAGCCGGTGGTGGTCAGCATGGGCAACGTGGCCGCATCCGGTGGATACTGGATTGCCATGGGCGCCGATGAGGTCTGGGCCTATCCGTCAACCATTACCGGATCAATCGGGATCTTTGGCTTCTTCCCGACCTTTCAGAACACCCTGGCCAGAATCGGCATCTACACCGACGGGGTCGGAACAACACCATATGCCGGCGCATTTCGAGCCGATCGTGCTCTGGGTGAAGAGGTTCGTGAACTGCTTCAGAGCTTCATCGAGAACGGCTACCGCGAGTTCATCGGCCTGGTTGCCGAATATCGTGACATGGACCTGGACGAAGTCGACAGCGTGGCCCAGGGACGGGTCTGGAGCGGCTCCCAGGCCCAGCAACGTGGCCTGATTGACCAGCTCGGCACCCTCGATCAGGCGGTCGCCTCAGCTGCGCGCATTGCCGGGCTGGGCGAGGATTACCAGGTTCGCTATGTCGAGCCGGAGCTCAAGCCCTGGCAGCAGTTTCTGACCCGGATGGGCGCCCGCGCGATCACTTCGGCCGGATTCGAGCCGCGCCCGGGCATGCTTGATGCACTGCCGGCAGAGCTGCGTGCCGGTCTGGTGCGAGATGTCATGAAGCTTTACCAGTCAACCGAGGGCAGCGGACGGCCCGGGGTCATCGCACACTGCCTGTGCGACGTGCCGATGCAGTAACACGCAGAATGTGCGACGGCTGATGGTCTCGGACTTTCAGTCGTCGCTCGCCCCGACAGGTTCTTCCAGACTTGCCGGTTCCATCAAGTCCTGGATGCGGGCCAGGGTTTCCAGCTCTGGAATGTCGCGCTGAAGGACTCGCAAACGGGCCCGCTCAACGGCATCGAGGTCTTCCTCACGGGCCTGGAGCTCATCACGCTCGTTTTCCAGCTCGCCAAGGGTATGACCGAGTTGCCAGGCCTCGGCATACTCGCTTTCGTGGCACAACGCCGGCGGCTCGGTACCCGCTCGGCCCAGCTCGAAACCTTGTTCAGCCACACATTCCGGCTCGGTCGTGCAGGCGCTGATCAGCAACGCCGTGGCGGCCATCAGGGGAAACCATCGGATCATGAACGTATTTTGGTTACACTCGGGCATCATTTTTCCAGCATAACCGATTATGGATCCAGTGACCCAGGGTGTGTTCGGCAGCTTGTGGGCTCTCCCTGCCGCCCGCCGTGAGCAGATGCGGTCGGCGGCGGTGGCCGGCTGGCTGGGTGGCATGGCCCCGGACCTGGATGTCCTGATCCGTTCTTCCGAGGATACCCTGCTGGCAATCGAATACCACCGTCACTTCACCCATTCCCTGACCTTCATTCCGATCGGTTCGCTGGCAGTGGCCCTGGCGCTCTGGCCGTTTTTCCGCAAGCGTTTTTCCTTCGGCTTGCTCTACCTGTGGTGCTTTCTGGGTTATGCCTCGCACGGCTTGCTCGATGCCTGCACATCATATGGCACCTACCTGTTCTGGCCATTTTCGGATACGCGCGTGGCCTTCAACTGGATCAGCGTCGTCGATCCACTCTATACCGTTCCATTGCTGATCCTGCTGGGGGTCGGCGTGTGGCGCAAGCGTCACTGGGCAATCGCCGTGGCCTGGGGCTGGATGCTGGTCTACATGGGCCTTGGTGCCATACAGAACCAGCGCGCCGAGCAGGTGCTCGAGGAGTGGGCCGATGACCAGGACATTGCCGTGGAGCGGGCGGTCGCCAAACCCGCATTCGCCAACCTGGTGTTGTGGCGAGCGATGGTTGATGATGGTGAGCAATTTCACCTGATCGCGATCCGCAACCTCCCGGGCAGTCGAAACCGGGTCTGGTCGGGCGGTTCGGTGCCACGATTTGACCGGCAGGACTTCGATCCGGACAGTCGGCTTGGCCATGACCTGGAGCGTTTCGATCACTTCTCTTCAGAATGGTTGTTCCGCTTTCCCGCCTACGATTCCGAAGACGAATGGTTTGTCGGTGATTTCCGCTACGCCATCGATCCGGCCAGCCAGCGGCCGCTTTGGGGGATCACCTTTGATCCGAACGATCCCGACGCGCCGGCACGTTACACTACTCCGCGTCGCGTGCTGGAGGAAGAGCGCGAGGCTTTTTTTGATCGGCTGCTGGGTCGCGAACCGTCGGAGTATTGACGAGGGACGTCAAAACAATCAAAAAGGATGCAAGGGATGCTTGAAACCGCCACAGATTTCCTCTGGTCTTACGTGCTGGTCGTTGTGCTGGTTGCCATCGGTCTGGCCTTTACCGTGGGCTCGCGCTTCGTGCAGTTTCGCTACTTCGGCGAAATGTTCCGGGTGCTCGGGCAAGCCTTCAAACACCACACCGGCCATGTGTCATCGTTCCAGGCGCTGACCCTGAGTGTTGCCGGTCGTGTCGGCGCCGGGAACATCGCCGGGGTGGCCGTGGCCATTACCCTGGGTGGTCCCGGAGCGGTATTCTGGATGTGGATGGTCGGCCTGATCGGCATGGCCACCAGCTTTTTCGAGTGTTCCATCGCCCAGGCCTACAAGACCCGTGACCACCGCACCGGTACCTTCCGCGGCGGACCGATGTACTACATGCAAAAGGGCCTGGGCAGCCGCGCGCTTGGCATGGTATTCACCCTGCTGTTGCTGTTCACCTTCGGCCTGGCTTTTGTCGCCCTGCAGTCGTTTACCGCTTCATCCTCACTGGAAGAGGCCTTCGGTATCCCGGTCCACGTGACCGGCATCGCGCTGACCATCGTGATCGGGATCACCATCTTCGGCGGCGTGCAACGCATCAGTCGCGTCACCGAGATCATCGTACCGCTGATGGCCATCGCCTACCTGCTGGTGGCGCTGGGCGTGGTGCTGTTCAATATCACCGCCGTGCCGACGGCCATGGTCGTCATTCTGCAAAGTGCATTCGGGCTGGAGCAGGCGGTCGGTGGCGGTATCGGCGCTGCCATTGCCATGGGCGTGCGTCGCGGCCTGTTTTCCAACGAGGCCGGCCTGGGCAGCGCACCCAATGTCGCCGCCGTGGCCTATGTGCCGCATCCGGTCAACCAGGGCATCGTGCAATCCTTCAGCGTGTTCATCGACACGCTCATCATCTGCACGGCAACGGCCTTCATCATCGTCATGGCCGGCATGCACGAGGTGGGCACGGTCGACAACGGTGTGGTGCTGACCCAGTTGGCGCTCAGAGAACACGTCGGCCCGTGGGGCGAGACCTTTGTGAGTGTGTCGCTGATGCTGTTTGCCTTCAGCTCCATCCTCTACAACTTCTACCTGGGCGAAAATGCCTCGTACTGGATGAACCCGGACAACCCCTGGTTCTTCATCATCTTCCGCCTGCTGATGCTGGTGCTGATCCTGTGGGGTTCGATGCAGGATCTGACCACCATCTTCAACTTCGCCGACCTGACCATGGCCATATTGGCGATCGTCAACCTGGTCGCGTTGGCCTTTCTGATGAAAATCGGTTTCCGCCTGATGCGCGACTACGACGATCAGTCCCGCGCCGGCAAGGTGCCGGTGTTCGATCCGGCCAGGTTCAAGGACCTGGACCTCGACCACGACGCCTGGTCCGACGCAGCAAAACTGGTCGAGGATTCCCCGTCCCGCAAGCAAACCTAGGGCTCCCCCATAAACACTAGAGCCCAATCGCGACTTTCAAAGAGTGAATCTAAGCCGCCGCTCCCCGGTGGCGCTTCAGGTAAACCAGCAACTGCGAGATGGCCGCCGGGGTCATGCCCGGAATGCGGCCTGCCTGGTCGATGTTGGCCGGTCGTGAGCGTTCGAGTTTTTCGCGCAACTCGGCCGACAACCCCTTGACCTGGGCAAATTCGAAATCGGCCGGGATGACCTGATCGGCCGAGCGACGCTGGCGCTCGATTTCGGCCTTCTGGCGATCCAGGTAGCCGGCATAGCGCACCTGGATGGCGACCTGCTCGGCGACATCCTCGGTTTTGACGCCGGGACCGATGCCCTCGATGCTCATCAGGCCGGCATAGTCGACTTCAGGGCGTCGCAACAGCGCCTCGGCCGTGGTGTCCTTGCTGACGGGCACATTCAGCTGGTCTGCGATCCGGCGGGCCAGGTCGGAACTGGCCGAAATCCGCAGGTGACCCAGGCGTCGCAATTCGTCCTCGATGGCCCGGCGGCGGGTCGTGTACGTTTGCCAGCGGTCATCGTCGATCAGCCCCAGTTTGCGACCGGTCTCGGTCAGGCGCAAATCGGCATTGTCCTCGCGCAGCACCAGGCGAAATTCGGCCCGGCTGGTGAACATCCGGTAAGGTTCAGGGGCGCCCTGAGTGATCAGATCGTCGATCAGCACCCCGATGTAGGCCTGGTCGCGAGACGGCGTCCAGGGGCGCTCTCCGGCGCTGGAGCGGGCGGCATTGAGTCCGGCCAGCAATCCCTGGGCGGCGGCTTCCTCGTAGCCGGTGGTGCCGTTGATCTGGCCAGCGAAGTACAGCCCTTCGACATGCCGTGTCTCCAGGCTGGGCTTGAGATCGCGCGGATCGAAAAAATCGTATTCGATGGCGTAACCGGGGCGGGTGATATGCGCGTTCTCCAGCCCCGGTATGGAGCGGACCAGTTCGACCTGGGCATCGAACGGCAGGCTGGTCGAAATCCCGTTCGGATACCACTCGTTGACGTCCAGCCCCTCGGGCTCGAGGAATATCTGATGAGAGTCCCGCTCGGCAAAGCGCACCACCTTGTCCTCGATGGATGGGCAATAGCGCGGGCCGGACCCCTCGATTTCGCCGCTGTACATGGGCGAGCGATCGAGATTGGCGCGGATGATTTCATGTGTGGCCTGGCAGGTTCGGGTGATGAAGCACGAGACCTGGGCCGGATGATCGGCGCGCTTGCCGATGAATGAAAACACCGGGCGCGGGGTGTCACCGGGCTGCTCTTCCAGCCGGGAAAAGTCGATGGTGCGGCCATCCAGGCGCGGCGGAGTCCCGGTCTTCAGGCGTCCGACGGCAAACGGCAATTGACGCAAGCGCGTGGCCAACGCATTGGCGGGCGCATCGCCGGCCCGTCCACCGGCCTGGTTGCTCAGGCCGATATGAATCCGTCCGCCGAGAAAGGTGCCGGTGGTCAGCACAACGCTGGGAGCGTGAAATTCCAGCCCCATGGCGGTGCGTACACCGCAGACCTTGTCGTCCCTGACCAGCAGATCGTCCACCGCCTGCTGGAACAACGTCAGGCCGGGTTGACGCTCGACCGCCGAGCGCACCGCACTTCGGTACAGAGATCGGTCGCACTGCGCGCGTGTTGCACGCACGGCCGGTCCCTTGCGGGCATTGAGGGTGCGCCACTGGATACCGGCCTGATCGGCCGCACGCGCCATCACTCCGCCCAGGGCATCGACTTCGCGGACCAGGTGGCCCTTGCCGATGCCGCCGATGGCCGGGTTGCAGCTCATCTGCCCGATGGTGTCGATGCTGTGGGTGATCAACAGGGTGCGCCCACCCGCCCGAGCCGCGGCCAGTGCGGCCTCGGTGCCTGCGTGGCCACCGCCAATGACGATGACATCGAACGAATCCGGGTAGCGCATGTTCAGTCAAAAACTTGAGCCAATCCTGCATTTTAACGCAGGAGCGGCTCCATCAGTCTCTGTGCCGTGATCGATTCTCGCTGCGGCTGGCCGGTTGCTCGCTACGCTGCGATGGTGACGACGATTGTGATGACGAGCGTGATGACGAGCGTGACGACGGCCGCGATGAAGATCTGGAAGAACTGCGCGATTCGCTGCGGCTTTCCCGCCGTGGCGAGCTTGACGAGCGTTGTGGTGGGGGAGCGCTGCGCTGCTGGCGAGGCGGGGACGACTCGCTGGATGAACGCTGTGGCCGCGATTGTGAACGTGGCGGCGCCTGGCGAGACGGCTGGCGCGAACCTCTCTCTAGTCGAGAGCGCTCGGATGGTTGTGATTCGCGGACACCGGACCGTGAGCGCTCAGTCTCACGTGGCAATTGCCGATGCGAGTGATCGGATGACTGCCGACGCGGGATCGATCGGGTCGGGATGCCGTCGGAACGCTCGCTTCGGGTGCGCACGGCGTGGCTGCCGCGTGCCGCCGAGGTCCGCTGCGACTCGTCGCGAGCTGCGACCGGTCTGGGTCGATCAGCCGTGGCACCATCGCCATCGCCGCGGACTCGCGCCATCGCCGCACGTTCACGGCGCTCGGCATGGCGCAGACGCTCATCGGTCAGGCGGACCCGATCCATGTGGGGCGCTTGTCCTTCCTTCGGTCGCGGATAACTGATATACCGGGGACGCCATGGACGGTAGTAGTGGTAATGATGACTGCGAGCGTACCAAGGATAGTAGTAGCCCCAACTCAGTGACACATGGCTGCGCGGGCCCGGCCGATAGCCGTAGTACCAGCCCGGGTACGGGTAGTACCAGGGGTCACGGTGGTGAATCAGCACCGAATAGGGGTGATAGTGACGGCTGAAGTAGAAGTAATCCAGCGACCAGTAGGGATAGAGCAGGGGGTCGTAGTAGCCGACATGTGCGCTGGTTCTGGTGTGTGCGCGCGGCTCGTCATAGTAAACCCCGTCATGGCTGTAGCGAGGTTCGTAGTAACTGGCACATCCGGCCAGGGATATGACCAGAACAGCCAGGATCGTTCGCGGTAGCTTTCCATAAAGCATGGCATTTCACCGAACAATCGTTCCAGCTTCAATCCTAACCCAACCGGCTAAACCGCACATGAATGTATTAACCCGGCCACCGACCGCGCTACACTAAGAGTTTGCGCCAAAACCACGGAGAGCAATCAGTCATGGACGAAGACACTCGACAGGCATTGACCAATCGGGCAACCTGGATCAGGGGCGCAACCATGCTGCTATTTTTCCTGTTGCTTGTGGTGACCACCCCGTTGCTGATCATCGTCAGCCTGTTCGGCTGGTTTGGCCTGCTGATCAAAGGCCGGGTGCCGGAAGCGGTTGGTGACTTCGGGCATAGCCTGGCCGGCTGGTACGAGCAAACCGCCCGCTACCTGACCGGCAACGCCAGTCGTCGGCCATTTCCATTCGAGGATCTGGATTGCCCGAGCGATGAACCGGATGCCAGGCCCGCGCCAGCCAGCCGGTCATCGAGTCCGGCAATGCAATCGTCCGACGGCACGACTGCTGGCAGTCAATCGGTCGGCAGGAACAAGGCAACCCGAAAGAAAGCCGGCAGCAAGAAGGCGGGCAAGAAAAAGTCCGGCGGCAAGAAGTCAGCCAGCAAAAAGGCGTCCGGCAAAAAAGCGTCAAACAAGAAGTCCGGCAAGAAGAAAGCCTCTGGCAAGTCCGCGACCCGAAAAGCCGCCGGGAAGACATCCTCCTCGACCGCCGCTTCGCCAGAAGGCGGTGACGGTAATCGTGATGAGTAAGACCTACGACATCCAGGGGTTCACGATATGCCTGGACAAGGTCGTGTTGCTTTCATCGGTGTTCGAGGCGGAGAAGGGCGAAGGCTGGCAGTTCAACATTCGTCTGGTCGGTGATGTTCGGCTGCAGGTCAAGTTGCCGGGGCGGGCCGAGGCAACCCTGGAGCGTCAGATGTTGGTCCGCGCGCTCAATGGTCAGCCGGTCACGGAGGCGTCAGAGACTCAAGCTCGTTGAGTGACAGGCGGCGCTGGGGTCGCCCGTCGATCGGGCTCGGCAGCGGCTGCAGTGCATCGCGACCGATCATCATGAGCAACTCCACGGTGTGATCACCCGCCTCGATCACCAGTACGTCCAGGTGACGATAGTCGCCATCGTGCCAGCGGATCCGGCGCCGCTCCTGTTCGTAGGGAATGCGATGCTCCATCAGGTACCGGACCACTTCGTCGGGATCTTCGGAAAAAACCTGCATGCTGATGCGTGAAAACTGATCGGCAGTGCCTTCAACGACCGGCCCGACCAGGCGCGGGCCGAATGGCTCGAGAAAGCGCATGGCCTCGATCGCACCGGCTCGCAAGTCTTCCAGGTGACGATCATGATCGTCTCCACCGTATATTTGCTGCCACTCCCGAAGTGCCTGATCGACCTCCTGGTTGGATGGCAGTCCGGAGCGGGTTGACGCGCCCATGCGGCCGGCGGCCTTCTGCTTGGCGGCCAGATAATTGCGCTGGCCCTCGGTGGCGATGATTCTCGCCGCCTCGGCGGCGATCTCGCGGCGCAGGCGCTGATTGCGTTGACTGTTACGGGCAGGCATGGCGCGACTCAAAAAATATCGTAAGGGTCTTCATCGCGACCATTTTCGCTTGACGCTTCGATCGGCGGCAGATTTTCGGCATGAAACCATTCCTGGATCGCGCCCTGGGCGCCGGGTGGAGCGCGCAGACCGGTTTCCGGATTGATCAGCGCCTGGACCAGGCCGACCGGGGCGGTGGACGGGGTTTCCGGGCGGCCCTCCAGGGCGACGGCCATGTAATCGACCCATAGTGGCAGCGCGGTTCTGCCACCCTGTTCCTGGCGCCCGAGGCTCTGGTTGTCATCCATGCCAACCCAGACTGTGGTCACGATGCCACCGCCGAAACCCGTGAACCAGGTGTCACGCAGGTCATTGGTGGTCCCGGTCTTGCCGGCCAGGTCGGAGCGGTTCAGGGCCAGCGCCCGGCGGCCGGTGCCCGAAGTGATGACATCGGACAGCATCGACCGAACCAGCCAGGTGGTCTGCGGCGAGAGGATCTGTTCGGCGGCCTCGGGAATGACCGGGCCCACCAATTCGGCTGGTGTCTCTTCCTGGTCGTTCTCGCCGAGCCTGACTCTTCGCGGACCGACCATCCTCTGATCCTCATCCTCATTTTCGGTTTCGATGAGTTGATTCGGGCTTTCCGGTTCCGGACAGCTGCGGCACACACTGCGCCATTGCGGCTCCATCACGATGCGACCGCTGCTATCACTGACTCGGTGCAGGAATCTGGGCTCGATCACATGTCCTTCGTTGGCGAACACCGCGAACGCCGAGGTCAGGTCCAGGGGCGTGATGGAGGCCGATCCCAGTGCCAGTGACGGGCCGTCGGGCAGATCGGTGCGGGCAAAGCCGAACTCGCTGATGTAGTCACGCGTATAGTCCAGCCCCATGCCCATCAGCAGGCGAACGCTGACCAGGTTGCGCGAATGGACCATGGCTTCGCGCAGGCGGGTGGGGCCATGAAAGCGGCGACTGAAGTTGGTTGGACGCCAGGTGCGTTCCATCGACGGGTCATCGATGACCACCGGCGCGTCATTGACCAGAGAGGCCGGCGTGTAGCCATTGTCGAACGCGGCCGCATAGATGAACGGCTTGAATGCCGAACCCGGCTGACGCTGGCTCTGGGTTGCCCGGTTGAACTGGCTGCGACCGAAGTCCAGCCCGCCAACCAGCGCCAGAATGGCGCCGGTTTCGGCATCCAGCGATACCAGGCTGGCCTCGGCGACCGGAACCTGGGCCAGAATCCAGCGGCCATTGACCTGGCGAACCCGCACGATGTCGCCGACATCAATGACTTCGGTAACCTCGCTGGGTCGGGAGCCCAGTGCATCCAGTGCCAGATGCGGACGCGCCCAGCTCAGGTCGTCGATATCAACAATGATTTCGGCGCCGTTGCGCGCCAGCAGCCGCGCTTGCGAGGATCCGCTCTCGACCACCACTGCAGGCACCAGGTCGGCCACTTGCCGGATCTGCGACAGGCGCGCTTCGATGGCGCCGGCCTCTTCGAGCGTTTCGGCATCCAGGCGCTGTTCGGCGCCTCGCCAGCCGTGGCGGCGATCGTAGGCCTGGAGGCCGTCCCGGACGGCCTGGTCGGCGGCCCTTTGCAGACGCGAATCAATGGTGGTGTAGGCGTTGTAGCCTCCAGAATATGCTTCTTCCGCGCCCAGTTGGTCGACGATTGCCTTGCGGGTCATCTCGGCGACCCAGTCGGCCTGAAGTTGACGAACCGGTCCATGAAAGCGGGCGTTGTTGGGTTCAGCGCGCGCCATGGCGTGCTCGTCTTCCTCGATATAGCCAAGGCGCAGCATGCGATCGAGCACCCAGTTGCGGCGAATCATTGCCTGATTGGCGCCGCTGGAGAGCGGGTTGTCGCGCGATGGCGCCTTCGGCAATGCCGCGATCATGGCCTTTTCGGCCAGGTTGAGTTCGTCAACTGTCTTGCCGTAATAAACCTGGGCGGCGGCGCCCACGCCGTAGGCGCGATGACCGAGAAATTCCTTGTTCAGATAGAGCTCGAAGATTTCATCCTTGCTCATCTCCCGCTCGATCTTGATCGCCAGCAGGATTTCACGCAGCTTGCGGGTGACCGAGTATTCGGTCGACAGGAAAAAGCGTCGCGCCACCTGCTGGGTGATGGTGCTGCCGCCTGCCACCCGGCCGCGGCCCATTGAACGCGCGTACAGCCACACGCCGCGCGTGGTGCCACGCCAGTCGATTCCGGGGTGACGGTAGAAGCGATCGTCCTCGGCGGCCAGGAAGGCCAGACGCAACCGTTCCGGCATATCCTCCAGGGCAATCGGGGTGCGGCGCTGCTCACCGACCTCCAGCATCAACTGTTCATCGGCGGAGAAAATCCGCAGCGGAACCTGAAGTCGAACGTCTCTGAGCGTATCGACCGAAGGCAAAGATGGCACAATGACCAGCCAAATCGTCAGGGCTCCGATTACCGCCAGAGTGAAAATCAGGAAAAACAGGCGGATAGAAAATGTTATTAAAGGCTTTATTCGGACCATCAGATATGGTAAATGTAGATATGGAAAACGGGTAAACCCGGCTTCTTGGACGCAGTGACTGACAAAAAGTGCCCGGAATTCGGGGGATGACAGGGCCCAAACAGAGATTAGCACAACCCAGTCCGAAAGCCAGTCTGTGCCGGGAGTTCAAAAATTTTCCTGTGGGGTGACGAAATATGATGAACTTGAGGCCTGACGCTCGTGAACAGAGGGCAATGACAACAAGATGAACGAAATACTGACAAAACTGTTTCGCGCGGCGCCGCCGCCCCTGATCGGGGTGGATATCGGGACCAGCAGCGTGAAACTGTTGCAGCTGGCGGCCAGCGGCTCGAGTTATCGAGTGGAGGCTTTCGCCGTCGAATCCTTGCCGGAGGGAGCGGTCAGCGAGGGCAGCATCACCGAGCCCGAACAGGTCGCCGAGGCGGTCAAGCGCGCCATCAAGCGCGGCGAGTTCAAGGCCAAGACCTGCGCCATGGCAGTGACCGGTTCAGCCGTGATCACCAAGGTCATCAATCTGCCCGCCGAATTGTCCGAGGAAGATATCGAGGGTCAGATCGAGGTCGAGGCCGGTCAGTACATTCCATACCCGCGCGAGGAGGTCAGCCTCGATTTCGAGGTCCTGGGGCCTTCTCCGCGCAATGCCGACCTGCTGGAAATCCTGCTCGCGGCCTCCAAGACAGAACATGTCGATACGCGCCGCGAGGTGGCCGAACTGGCGGGGCTGAGCGTCAAGGTGATCGATGTCGAATCCTACGCGGTCGCCAACGCATTCGACCTGGTCAGGAAGCGGGCCGGAATCGATGACTCCGAGACCATCGGTGTGCTCAACGTCGGTTCGACGGTTTCGACCATGATCGTGTTGCGCGGCAATCGCACGGTCTACAGTCGTGAGCACGGGTTTGGCGGGCATCAACTGGTCGAGGAATGCATGCGTCGCTACGGAATGGATTCCGAGCAGGCAGCCTTTCTGCAGCGCGGTGAGGAACCTCCGGCCGGTTTCGAGGACGAGGTGCTCGAGCCGTTCCGTCAGAATGTCATCCAGCAGATCAGTAGAGCCCTGCAGTTCTATTCGTCTTCCAGTGATTACTCCAGTATCAGTACCTTGTTCATGACCGGGGGCGGTGCGTCCATCCCGGGTTTGGCCGAAGCGGTCGGCAACGAGGTCGGCATGTCCTGCGAAGTGGCCGCCCCGCTCAAGGATTTGCGACTGTCTCCCAGAATCAACGCCCGGTCGCTTGAGCAGGCCCGACCGGCCCTGACCACAGCCTGCGGGCTTGCCTTGCGGGGGTTTGACTGATGGCTAGAATCAACCTGCTCCCCTGGCGCGAGAACCTTCGCCAGCAAAGACAGAAGAACTTCCTGATTGCACTCGGCGCTGCGGCCATCGCTGCAGTGCTGCTGGTGATGCTGGGCAATCACATCATGAACCAGATGATTTCCGGTCAGGAAAATCGCAACCAGTTCCTGCGCGGTGAAATTCGCAAGCTCGAGCGCGACATTCAGCGCATCGAGGAACTGGAACAGGTGCGTGACAACCTCATCGCCCGCAAGAACGTCATTGAACGACTTCAGCGGAATCGCTCGATGATGGTTCATTTGTTCAATCAGATGGCGCAGACTGTGCCCGAGGGCATGACGCTTTCGACGGTTCGCCAGTCCGGAGAGCAGCTGACCATTGTCGGAAACAGCGAATCGGAAACCCGCGTCTCCGACTACATGCGCAACATCGAGCAGGCCAAATGGCTGCATTCGCCTCGGCTGAGGATTGTCGAACGGGTTCGGTCCGAGGATCGTGCGGATCAGGCCTACCGGTTCGAGCTGGTTGTTGAGGTCCGGTCGCCGGCAGACGAAGACGAGGACGAGGAGAGCTGACAGCATGGATCTTTCAGAATTAAGAGACCTTGATTTCAACAATCTCGGCAGTGCCTCGACCGGAACCAAGGCGGTCGTGATCGGCTTTGTGTGTGTTCTGTTGCTGGTCGGTGGCTACTTCCTGCTGATTCAGGACAAGCGCACGCAACTGGTCAGCGTCGAACGCACCGAAGTCCAGCTCAAGCAGGAGTTTCAGGAAAACCAGCAGTTGGCGGCCAATCTGGAAGCCTACGAAGAGCAGCTTGAAGAGATGGAGGACATGCTGGCCAACATGCTCCAGCAGTTGCCGTCGAGAACCGAGATGCCGGCCCTGCTGGTCGACATTTCGCGCATGGCACAAGGGTCGGGTATCGATAACGAGCTTTTTGAGCCGCGCCAGGAAGTCATGCGTGATTTCTATGCAGAACAACCCATCAGTGTTCGAATGGTGGGTTCCTATCACGAATTCGGTACATTTGTCAGTTCCGTGGCCTCGTTGTCACGCGTGGTCATTCTGACCATGCGTGATATTTCACTTCAGCCCGTCGACGGAGGGCGGCTACGGATGGAAGGAACCGTGACGACCTACCGGTACCTGGATGAGGCCGAGCAGAATGGTGCCGGCGAGGCAGCCAGTCGGAGGAGTCGATGATGTTGAGATGGGTTCAATTGCTGCTGATCGGGATTCTGATTGCCTTGATGACCACGGCCTGCGAACGCGGCACCCGTGATCTCGAACGCTGGGTTGATGAAACGCTCCGGACGCCGGGTGGCGAAATCGAACCGATTCCACCCATTTCCTCTCCCGAGATCGTGACCTACGAAGCGCATGACCTGCGCGACCCATTCCAGCGCCGTGTGGCGCGTGCGGATGAAGATATCGACGATGAGCTTGTCGAAAATGGTGTTCGACCGGATCCGGATCGCAGCCGGGAATTCCTGGAGTCCTTTCCGCTGGACACATTGAAGATGGTGGGAACCCTGGAACTGGAGGGCGAAAATTATGCCTTGGTCCGGGATCTCGAAAACGTCGTGCACCGTGTTTCCGAAGGCAATTACATGGGCACCAATCATGGACGAGTCGTCCGGGTCCGGGCGGACCGGGTCGACCTTGTCGAACTGTTCGAGGATGCTCGTGGTGGTTGGGTCGAGCGTAGAACACAAGTGGTAATGGCTGAAGCCGACTGATGCGTCGAGGCAGCAAGGATCCGAACGAAATGAACACAATCAATAAACTCAAGGCCATGTATGGGAGACAATTTATGAACAGCGGTGGCAAGGCAGCAATGCTTCTTTTCGGGCTGTTCTGGCTGGCTTCGTCGGCAGTGGCAACCCAGGTGACCGATGTGCAGGTCGAGCCCGGTGACGGTGAGGTCCGCTTTGTGCTGACCACCGACTCGCCACCACCCAATCCGACGGTCTTTCTGACCGACCAACCACAACGGATCGTGCTGGAACTGCCGGATACCTCGTCCAGAGTGTCGAGTGACCGGGTCTCCGTTGGCATAGGCCCGGCCCAGAGTTACACCACCATCAGCGCAGGAGGCCGCACCCGGCTGGTCGTCGACATGACCCGTTCGGCGCCACATGATGTCAGCGTCACGGGTAACGAGGTACAGTTGACCATCAAGACCGGCGCGGCCACGCCGACCGCCGCGGCCCGACGCACGGAACCGCGCGCGGCGGACTTCGAAATCCAGGATATCGATTTCAGGCGCGGTTCTGATGGTGAAGGTCGCATCCTGGTCGACCTGAACCAGGGCGGTGTCAATATCAGCGTCAATGAGCGTGCCGGCGGACTGCGGGTTGATCTGTTCGACACCCGCTTGCCGGACCGGCTGCTGCAGAGTCTGGACGTGACTGACTTTGCCACGCCCGTGGAGAAGATCACACCCCAGCAGCGAGGTGAGAATGTACGCCTGCAGCTGGATATTTCCGGCGGCTACGAACACCTGGCCTACCAGACTGCCGATCAGCTTGTCATCGAGATCAATCGTCCGCCGCCCGAGCCGCCGCGTGATCGTGAATTGCGGTTTTTCGATGAGCGCGAATACGAGGGTAGTCGCGTCACTCTGAACTTCCAGGACATCCAGGTCCGGTCGGTTCTGCAGTTGATCGCCGATGTCTCCGAGCTCAATATCGTGGTCTCCGACTCGGTCACGGGCGCTCTGACCCTGCGACTGACCAACGTGCCGTGGGATCAGGCGCTGGATATCGTGCTTGAAACCAAGAATCTGGACATGCGTCGCTCCGGCAACGTCATCTGGATCGCTCCGGCGGCCGAGATTGCCGAACGCGAACAACAGATCCTGAGGGCGCGAGCAGAGCGACAGACGCTCGAGCCGCTACGCACCGCCATGATCTCGGTCAGCTATGCCAATGCTTCGGACCTGGCCAGCCTGATTCGCGCCGCCTCGGCTGATACCGATGCCGAACAAGGCGTGTTGTCATCGCGCGGCTCGGTGACGGTGGATCAGCGCACCAACACCTTGCTGGTCACTGACACCGTCGAGCAGATCGATGAAGTTCGTGAACTGGTTGCCGAGCTGGATCGTCCCGTTCGCCAGGTGCTGATCGAGTCACGCATTGTCATCGCCCGCCATGATTTCAATCACCAGCTTGGCGTGCGCTTCGGCGTCACCGCGGCGCGCGAGGATTCACGTGGCAATGTCTTTGCCACTTCCGGCGGCAGCAGGGCGCTGGATGAGATGAACAACATGGCCATCATCAACCGCCGCACGGATCGCGGTTCCAGCCTGCCGGTATCCGAGCCCGGCGGTCGCGGTGCAGGCATCAGTACGCCTTCGTTCGATGACCGACTCAACGTCAACCTTCCCGTGGCCAACCCGGCCGGAAGCCTGGGGGTCAGCATTCTGGCCGCCGACTATCTGCTCGACCTGGAGTTGAGTGCGCTTGAAACCGAAGGTCGCGGCGAGGTGATTTCGACGCCGCGTGTGATCGCTGCAAACCAGGCCGAAGCCTACATTCAGCAGGGTGTGGAGATACCGTTTGAATCGTTGCAGGGCGGCACCCAGGCCGGTGCGGTCAACGTCGAGTTCAAGGAAGCCGTGCTCGAGCTGCGCGTGACGCCATTGATCACGCCGGACAATCGCGTGCAACTTGATCTGACGGTCAAGCAGGACACCGTCGGCGAAATCTTCGAGACTGGACGAGGCGGCTCGGTGCCGTCCATCGACACCCGTGAGCTGGGGACCAATGTCCTGGTCGAGAATGGCCAGACCGTGGTGCTGGGCGGAATCTTCCAGGAAGAGCGCAATTTCCAGACCACCAAGGTGCCGGTGCTGGGCGATGTACCCGTGCTCGGCCACTTGTTCCGTCGCCGTGGCACGGACGATCAGAAACGTGAATTGCTGATCTTCGTCACGCCGTCGATCCTTGACGAACGCATCGCAACAGACTGAAACGAGATGGGAGGCTGGACGGGGCCATGAAACCACAAAAATCAATCAATCGGGAATTTTCCATAATGAAGATGATTCGACATCTAGGGATCGTTCTGGGCGTCCTGGCACTGGCGGCCTGCGGGGGAGGGAGCTCGGACAACAGTCTTGGCGACGGTGGCTCGGCCAGTCTGACCATCACGGCTGATCGGACCACGGTAACCGCTAATCCGCAGAATCGATCGCCAGGTGCCGACAGTCCGTTCAGTGTTCAGGTCAATGTACGTATGACCAACCCGACCGGAGGCGTGGTGTCGGACGGAACCACGATCAACCTGGCCAGCGAAAATTCGTCGCTTGGCGTTGTTTCGCCGGTTGACGCGCCGGAACAGGCCGGTTCCAGTGCCTCTGCCACTACTTCAGGAGGGGTCGCCCGCTTCCACTTCACGTCCGGGTCGGAGTCGGGTACGGTTCAACTCGACGCATCGGCTCAGAATCCCGGCGGTGGCAGCACATTGACTGCCAGTATCACCATGACCGTCGAGCCGGCTGCCGAAGATGCTGCTCGTCTGAGCATCGAGGGCGCTGAAACCATGCCGGCCAACAAGCAAGGCGTTCCGATATTTCTCGGGTCGCCTTTCATCAATGAATTGACCGTTCGCTATCGTGATGCCGATGGCCAGGCTGGCCAGGTGGCCGATGGGGAAGTGGCCGTCGCGGTTTCACCGGTCTCCAGGGGCGCGTTCTCCACCCTGGATGATCCTGAAACGGATGAAAATGATTTCGAAGTTCTGCTCGGCTCAGGCACCGCCAACCTGACTGCCGGCGTATCCACGATTTTCGTGCACAGCTTTGATCAGCCGGGTCCACTGGCTGTGGATGTGCTGGCCATCGATGCCGAAACCGGCGAGGCCTTCTCAACGGAATTCGTCATCGACATCATTGATGGAGCCGCGGATTTTCTGCCTGCCCAAATGGACTTCGACGTCTCGCCCAGTCCGGTTTATGTCAGCGGCTCCGGGGGTTCGACGACCAAGCAGGGCCAGTTGATCGTGCGTGATTCCGGTGGCAACCAGGTGCCCGACCCCGAAGCCGATGGCGCAAGTTGGAACAATGTCATCCTCAGTCTTGATGCGCCCGAAGGCAGTGGTGCTCGCTTGACGGGCACGGGCGCCGACGGCTCGGTTTCGGGCACCGAAATCAACGTCCAGACTGTCAACGGGATTGCCAGTTTCGCCCTCAATGCCGGCGATGTACCCGGATCGCATCGGGTGACCGCAACCGTGGATCGGGCCGACAACAATGTCGATGTCGAATTGATTGACCCATTGACGACCGAAACCACCATCCAGGTCGGTGACGGGCGCCTGTTTGCTCTTACTCTGGTCAGCCCGACGTTCAACTCCATCGTCGTCAATAGTTCAAGTCTTGGCATCGATACCGGTCTGGAGCCGGAATTCGATCCGGATACCGGCGTGTTACTGCCGCCTGATCCGGATGGCACCTACTCGCTGACCGTGACTGCCCTGGGCACCGACCAGGTCGGAAACCCGGTCCTGCCCGGCACAGTGGTGAACTTCGGCAAGATCGACTCGCCCCTGGCAGGTCCGCCGCCGCGCATTTTCGTGTTCTCCGGCGTTGACGGCAACCCCGAGGAAGGCGGAACCCTGTTCAGCGTATTCGATCCGCCGGTCGGCTTCACCAACGACCCCAACTTTGCCGATGACGATGTTGAAGTGGGTGATACCGTTGCCCTGTTCGGCAAGGCCGTTCCCGGTAATCGCGAGCACGAGGCGGTTCGTTTCGTCGAGAGCGTGATTGATGAAAGCACGCTGAGGGTGACCGAGCCGTTCAATCTCAATGACGGCAGCGGCAGCCCGGTTGATGACGGGTTCGTCATTCCGTGGGTGATCGGTCGCTCCCAGGTCGGCGTGATCGACAACACCGTTGCACTGGATGATCGCGGTCGTGGCACGGTTCAGTTGACCTATCCGGTCAATGCACTGGGCCGGTCGATCGTGGTCTGGGGACAGGGCGTGCGCGGCTCCAACGATCCGATCAAGACCGTGGCGGATGTACGTTCTACCGCCTTTGGCGGGGTTACGCCATTGCGGCTGACCGCCTCTCCGGCGACGATTCCGGGCAATGCCACAACCTCGGTTGAGCTGTGTGTGCGCGATGGGCTTGGTGCACCAATCGAAGGGTTGTTCGTGCGTGGTTCGATTACCGATGGAACCGCGACCGGAAGTCTCGATGGGCAGCCCATGTCGACCCTGACTCAGAATGCTACCGGTTCGGGTGGCTGCCTGAGCACCGAAGTCACCACCGATGGAATGGTGCCCGAGGGCGATGGTGCGGTCATCACTTTCCAGGTTGGCGATACCATTCCGGTCGAGGTCAATGTCAACCCGCCGGGCTCGGCCACTCTACTGGTGGACCCGTCCCAGATTATCGATTCGGTCCTGGGCACCTTGACCCGCGAGATTCAACTGACACTGCTCAGTGCCGATGGCACGCCGGTCTCCGGAGCCCAGATTTCGGGTGAATGCGAGGCTGCCGACGGTGTTCTGGAATTGACGGCAAGCCCGGGAGCAACCAATGCAAGTGGTCAGACCACGGCCGAAGTGACATACGGCTTGGCTGGCTGTGGAACCGGCTTCGCCGACGGCGACTTCCCGAGAACCGGAGTCTGTACTTTCACGACTGATTCCGATGTCCCCGAGGGCCGCCTGACTGTCTTTGGTGAGGATGTGCGGGTTCCGGGCGAGCCGACACCGGATGGTTGTCCGCCGCTTGAAGACACCGGTGACAATCGTTTGATCGTCAACGTTCAGGGCAGTGAGCCGAATCGAATTCTCAGTGAACCCTCGGGTATCGATTGCGGCATGTTCAGGACCAATGATCCGACCAACCCGTTCGAAGAGGCCACTGATTGTGTTGCCAGCTTCGAAAGAAGCAGCATCATCCTGCAGGCGCCGACAGGCACCTCGCCGACATGGGTTGGCGATTGCGTTCCCGTACCGGGCGCCGACTTGTTCGCCGAAATCGACTTTGATGTCGTCGATTCACCGGCGGTCTGCGCAGTCCAATTCTGATCAGCAACCCAAACGCCGATCAGGCGAAAACGGACAAGGGCCCGGTCATTCCGGGCCCTTTTTCATTCACCCCGCCTTATTCGCCACCCTTCCGTCGCCGCAGTAGGTGGGGTGGTGAATGAGGCGGGTTCACGGGCTCCCTGGTTTCATGGTTGGGTAGAATGTCGTCATGAGCTTTGAATTCCATCCTGCACGGGCGCCGTTACTGATCAGCGTGCCGCATGCCGGGACGCGTCTTGATCCAGAAATCGAACAGGCCATGACCGAACAAGGTCGCGGGCTGATCGACACGGACTGGCATGTCCATCGCCTGGTCGACTTCGCCACGGACCTTGGCGCCGGTTTGATACGGGCCAATGACTCACGTTACATGGTGGATCTGAACCGTCCGCCGGATGACCGACCCCTTTACCAACAGGCCGGCACCGGGCTGGTGGCCACGGAAACCTTCTCGGGTGAACCGCTCTATCAAGATGGCCATGCCCCGACACGGGCCGAGATCGAACAACGGGTCGAACGCATCTGGAAACCGTATCATCAGCAGATTGAACAAGAACTTGAGCGACTGCATGCACAGCATGGCTTTGCCATCCTGTTTGATGCGCATTCCATTGCCAGCCGGGTGCCACGCCTGTTCGATGGCCGACTGCCGGATCTCAACCTGGGTACTTTTGACGGCAACAGTTGCGCACCGGATCTGCAGTCGCTGGTCACCGAAGTGTTGCAGGATCAGAACCCATTCAGTCATGTGGTCAATGGCCGTTTCAAGGGCGGTTTCATCACCCGTCACTATGGTCGTCCCGTTCAGGGTGTTCACGCCCTGCAACTGGAAATCGCGCAGGCGTGCTACATGGATGAAGACCAGCCGCAAGACTGGGATGAGACCCGCGCATTTCCCCTCAAATCCCTGCTTCGGCGTTTGTTCGAGACGCTGATGGCCTGGCGTCCGAAATGACCGCACAGCATTATCGTTGCCCGTGGTTGCTGGGGCCTGATGGCTGGCAACAGGACGTCGTCATGCGAGTGGCGGCCAACGGCATCATCGAGCGCATCGATGCCCAGCCCGATGAGCATGCCCGCCCCTTGCCCGGCGTCGTGATTCCCGGCATGCCCAATGTCCATTCGCATGCCCATCAGCGCCTGATCGCCGGATTGACCGGGCGGCACGGCAGCGACGAGGACAGTTTCTGGTCCTGGCGCGATCAGATGTACCGCGCGATCGGGCTGCTGAGTGCCGAAGACCTGGAAACCCTGGCAACCTGGCTGTATTGCGAACTCATCGAGGGCGGCTACACCGTCACCGGCGAGTTTCACTACCCGCACAGGCTGGCCGAATGTGATCCGGTCGAAACCAGTCAAGCGCTGTTGAGTGCGGCCGAACAGGCCGGCTGCGGTCTGACGCTGCTGCCGGTCTGGTATCGCTATTCCGGTTTTGGTCGCAAGGCGCCGACTGCCGAGCAGGCACCCTTCATTCTTGGTCGTCATGCGTTCGGCGAGCTGATCGAGCAATTGGGCGGGCCCATGGATCCGGACGGGCTGCATCGCATTGGCATGGCGCCGCATTCGTTGCGGGCCGTGGATGTGGCCGACCTGGCCGAGCTGGTTTCAGCCATCCCCGAAGTGCCCGTTCATATTCATATTTCCGAGCAGCCGGCCGAAGTCGAAGCCTGCCTGGCGGCGACCGGCAAGCGGCCAATCGAGTTGCTGGCCGAGCATGTCGAGCTCGACGCGCGCTGGTGCCTGATACATGCCACCCACGCCAATGATGATGAAATCGCCACCCTGTCGAAATCCGATGCAGTGGTCGGCTTGTGCCCGACCACCGAGGCCGATCTGGGCGATGGCGTTTTCCCGGCCGATCGATTGTTGGAGACCGGGGGTCGACTGGCCATCGGCTCCGACAGCAACCTGGTGACCAGCGCTGCGGCCGAGCTGCAACTGCTGGAATGGACCGCCCGTCTGACCCGCAACCAGCGCAATGTGCTGGTGGGGCAACAGGGCGGCCATATCGGTAAACGCTTGTGGACCCTGGCGGCCACTTGCGGCGCCCAGGCGCTGGCTCAACCCGTCGGGGCGTTGGTCCCGGGAAGGCGGGCGGACTTCATCGTGCTGGATCAGCAGCATCCACTGCTGTCCGGCCTCGGTCCCGATCAGCAGCTCGACACCCTGGTCACCACCGGGCGATCCGATCTCATCAATGAGGTTCATGTGGTCGGGAAGTGCCTCGTTCAGGGCGGCAAGCACCGCTTGAAGGATGCTCTGGCCGACGATTTCGCCAGGCTGCGGGCTCGCCTGGCGCAACATGGCGCATCGCCATGAGCCCTTCGGATCTGCCCTTCTCACCGGCCTGTGAACGCAATAAACGGCCTATAGTCGAGGTGCTGCAACAATGGCTGAGCAATGATGCCCGCGTTCTGGAAATCGGCGCCGGGACCGGTCAGCACGCGGTGTATTTCTCGTCCCTGATGCCGGATGTCCACTGGCAGTCCACCGATGTGGCCGAAAATGTCGAACAGCTAAGGGTCCGTTTCGAACGCGAAGCGCCCGGACGCCTGCCCGAGCCGCTGGCCCTGGATGTGCGTGACCAGGACTGGCCAGGCGGCCCTTTCGATGCCGTATTCTCCGCCAACACCTTGCACATCATGCCCTTCGAGAATGCGCCCCGATTGTTCGAGGGCGCGGCCAGGGCGCTAACCGGCAATGGCCTGCTGCTGTGCTACGGGCCGTTCATGGATGATGGCGTGCATACCTCGGAGTCGAACCGCAGCTTCGATGCATCCCTGCGCCTGCGCGATCCGAGCATGGGCATTCGAGATACCACCGAACTCCGCCCCCTGGCCGAGGCGGTTGGTTTGTTCTTGCGCGACGATATCCCCATGCCGGCGAACAATCGGGTGTTGGTTTTTGAGAAGGGTTAAGGGTTCAGGTTTCAGGGTTCAGGGAACAAGGCTCAAGGAACAAGGACGGAAGTAGAATGTCAATCACCGGAAACCGGAAACCGGAAACCGGAA
>SLKT01000142.1 GCA_007134485.1 Wenzhouxiangella sp.
ACGTTGACCGTCGGCCGTGTCAGGCCGACCTACAGTTGCGGAGGATAATTTGAAACGTGGATCGCCCAATCTGTCGCGTCGTCGGCTACTGGCCGGGCTGGGGCTGGCCCTGCCTGCATTGTGGCTGAAAGGCTGTGGTGGAGAGCCGGTCGGCGCCGAAGGACCGGTCGGCTTCGAACCACTGGAACTCAGTGAAAGCCAGTGGCGCGAAATCCTGACCCCGGAACAATACCGGGTGCTGCGCCGCGAGGGCACCGAACGGGCGTTTTCCAGCCCGCTGGACGGCGAATATGGCGATGGGATTTACGTGTGCGCCGGCTGCTTCCTGCCGCTGTTTTCCAGCGAGCACAAATACGATTCCGGCACCGGCTGGCCGAGTTTCTGGCAACCGATCGACTCCGACCATATCGGCACCAAGCGCGATTTTCGACTACTCATCCCGCGCACCGAATACCATTGCGCCCGCTGCGGCGGCCACCAGGGCCACGTCTTCGACGACGGCCCGCAACCCACCGGACAGCGCTGGTGCAACAATGGCGTGGCGCTTGAATTCATTCCGGAAGGACAGGAATTACCGACCCTGCGCCAAGGGTGATTCGGGGGTGGGCACACGTCGAATTCGTGTCGATTGTTGAATTCTCGTCCGTCGGGGATGTCACCCCGACCTACAAAACCACACCACAAACGTAGGTCGGCCTGACACGGCCGACGGACAACGTCCAACCCACCCCCACCGAAATGTTTACACCAACCCAACCAACAAACCAACCAACCAACAAACCAACCAACGAACAAACCAACCAACGAACAAACCAACCAACGAACAAACCAACCAACGAACAAACCAACCAACAAACCAACCAACGAACAAACCAACAAACCAACCCACCCCACCGGCCCCTCATTCCGGCAAATCGTCAATATCCACCGGCTTCTCACCCAACCGCCGCTCATACTCCCCCGCCAACCGCTTGCCCTCTTCGACCCCCCACTGATCAAACGGGTTGATATTCCACAACACCGATAATGCATACACGGCATGCTCGAAGCTGGCCAGCAGATAACCCAACCCATGCGCATCCAGCGCCTGGGTCAACAACAACGCCACCGGCCGGTTACCGGGCAAATGCTGGAACGCCTCGCCGGTATCGCGTCCGTGCGCCAGCGCCCCGGCCTGGCCCAGCAGATTCGCCAATTGCGCCCGCTGCCAGTCCGGTCGTGCCCGCTCATCCTCGATACTGCCGACCAGGATCAAGGGATGGCTGTCCGGGGCCTGGTGCAATGCCTGCATGATCGAATGTTGCAGATCGGTCCCTCGCCCGCCGAACACCAGCGGTGAAGTGGGCGCGTCGACCGGCTTGTCCTGCAAATCCACGCCCTTGCCCAGGCTCTCCATGATCAGTTGCTGCAAGAAATCAGACAGCAGACCCAGCCGCGGGTCGTAGGCAATCACCCCCAGGGTCGGCAGGTCCAGATCACGACGGAGAAAATGCATGCCCAGCGCCAGCATGACCGACAAGCTCGAGGCATCGGGCTGCCGGCTGAATCGCCGGTCGGCCTCGGTGGCGCCGGCCAGCAACTCATTGAACAATCCTGGACCGATGCGCGCCGCGGCGCTGACCCCCACCGACGACCACAGAGAATACCGCCCCCCGGTCCAGGACGGAAAGGCCAGCACGTGTTCGCGCGCCAGGCCGAAAGCCTCCGCACGGTCAACCCGTGCCGTGGCCGCCCAGGTGTTGGCCCTGAAATGCTCACCCAGCCAATCGCGCAAGGCCCTGGCCTGCATCAGGGTTTCGCCGGTCGAAAACGATTTCGAGGCGATCACGATCCCGGTGGTCTCCGGGTTCAGCGAGTTCAGCAAACGCTCGAGACGGCGACTGTCCAGGGTCGACAACCAGTGCACACTGACCGCGCTGTCATCTTCATCAAGCGCGTCGGCCACCAGCCGCGGCCCCAGGTCGGAACCGCCAATGCCGATATGCACCAGGTCGGTCAGGCCCAACGCTCCGGAATGCAGGCGACCGGCCAGGTCGAGAAAACGCCGGCGCTGCTCGACGACTTCATCGCCGGCCGCGGCCAGATCGCCGCGCAGCGCCATGTGCAGGGCCGGCTGTTGCTCACTCGGGTTGACGATGCGCCCGGCAAACAGGTCGGCGACGGCGCTTTGCAGATTGACCGTCTCCGGCAAGGCCGACAATGCATCAAGACCATCGCGGTCGAGCGGCAGGCGCGAGTAGTCAAAGCGCCACGGCCCATCGCGCAAACAAAAATGCCGACCCCGGTCGGGGTCGGCACGAAACAATTCGGAAACCGGCGCGGTGTTGTTTTTGTGCAACACCGGCTCAGTCCATCAGGCGGCCTGGGGCGGAATATGCCCGGCGATGCGTTCGATGCGGTTGTCGCCGTCGGGGTAGACCAGGCGCGGACTGTGACGCTTGGCATCGGCCTCATCCATGCGCGAATAGGCGGCAATGATGATCAGGTCACCGGGCGAGGCCTTGTGCGCGGCCGCGCCGTTGACGCTGATCACGCCACTGTCGCGCTCGGCGCGAATGGCGTAGGTCACGAACCGTTCGCCATTGTTGATATTGTAGATATGTATCTGTTCATACTCGAGAATTCCGGCAGCCTCGAGCAGGGTTTCGTCGATCGCGCAAGAGCCCTCGTAGTCCAGTTCGACACGAGTGACGGTGGCGCGATGGATCTTGGCCTTGAGCATGTTGACTTGCATGATCATGTAATCCCTGGTTTGGAACGACCGGTCGGGGCCGAAAAAAAACCCCTCCCCGTTTCGAGGGAGGGGCAATTATGTCGGAGTGATGTACCTCGCTTCGCGCCCTGCGACCTAGCCTAACCGTTGCGATTTTGCCTAGGTTGGTTGTAAGTCTACCACAAGGGCTGGCAATTGCCAACTCCGTTTCAACTTTTCAAACCCATTCAGTGCACGGTCATTTGGAAGCCCGGAAGCGGCAAAAGTTCCCCGCTCCGACGGCGCGAAACGTCCGCCCGGCATTCACGTGGCTTTCACCATCGCCTTGAGATTATCCCTCCCGCATTCGGAGTGTCCCCTCCAAGGCCCTGACTCCCTGATGCTTCGGGTGCATATATGGCCCCTGACCACGGCTCCCGGTCAGGGGCCTTTTTCGTTTGTTGGTTCGTTCGTTTGTTGGTTTGGTTCGTTTGGTTCGTTCCCCTGATCCCTGCGCTTCGACACGCGATCCACGCGGTGGGGGTTAGATTCAACGTCGACCGTCGGCCGTGTCAGGCCGACCTACATGGCGGGTTTCGCTACACTGGATTGCTATGGGTACTTCTTCTGAACGGGTTCTGGCTCTGGATGACGTCAGCCGGCGGTTTCGGACCGGGTCGGAGACGGTTGGTGTGCTCGAGGGATTGACCTTGAGCCTGGAGCGTGGGCAGCGCCTGGCGATTATGGGGGCGTCGGGATCGGGCAAGACGACGCTTTTGCACCTGGCCGCCGGCATGGACCGGCCCGATTCGGGGCGGGTGGAACTGGCCGGTCAGGATCTGGCCAGCCTGCCCGAGCCGGACATCACCCACCTGCGCGCCCGGCATGTCGGGCTGGTCTTTCAGGACTTCAACCTGATCGACAGCTTGAGCGTGCGCGAAAACATCGAATTGCCGCTGTGGCTCAACGGCCTGGCGATCGACCGCGACCGGCTCGACGCCCTGGTCGGTCTGCTCGGCATCGAGCGCCTGATGGCGCGCCTGCCCGAAAGCCTCTCCGGCGGCGAAAAGCAACGCGTGGCCATTGCCCGGGCATTGATTCACCAGCCCGATTTGCTGCTGGCCGATGAACCGACCGGCAGCCTGGACCAATCCACCGCCGAAACCGTGCTGGAGCTGTTCGACCGGGTCGCGCGCGAAACCGGCGCGACCTTGCTGATGGTGACCCACAACAATGAAGCCGCCCGGTTGTGCGAGCGCACCTTGCACTTGCGCCATGGGGTGTTGCACGCCGACTGATGCGCCTGCTCATCCAGTTCTCGCGGCGATTTCTCTACCGCCATCCCGGCCAGCTCCTGCTGGCGCTGACCGGCATTGCCGCCGGGGTTGCCGTGGTCACCGGCGTTGCGCTGATGCGCGATGTATTGATGCAGTCACTCGATGCCGCCGCCGAGGCCCTGAGCGGCACCGACAGCGTGCGCATCGAACAACCCGGCGGGCCGCTGGACGAGCGACTGTTTGCCGAACTGGCCACCACCTCCGGCGCGCCCGATCTGATTCCGGTACTGAGAACCCGCGCCCGGTATGGCGACCAGATTCTCGAATGGCTGGCGATCGATCCCTTGAGTCTGTCCGAGGGCGGGCCGATGCGCCTGAGCGGACCGGCCACCGGCGCGCTGGTCGGCAGCGAACGCACCGCCATGACCAGTCAACGCACGCTCGAGCGCCTGGGCCTCGAGGTCGGCGACCGGATCAGCGTGCGCGCCGGCGGCGCCGACATCGAACTGGAACTGACCGCGGCCTTTGAACAGCGCCGCGAACTGGACAATCGCCTGATCATGGACCTGGCCAATGCCCAGCACCTGCTGGGTCGGCAAGGCGAGTTGTCCTGGATCGAAGCCCCGGCCGATTCCCGCGACTGGCTGGAAGCACATTTGCCCGAAGGGCTGGTCATGGTCGACAGCCAGCAACGACGCGACAGCGCGGCGCGCCTGACCCAGGGCATGCGCACCAATCTGACCGCCCTGAGTCTGCTCGGACTGGCCGTCGGCCTGTTCGTGGTCCATGCGGTCTTGTCATTCCTGCTGGTTCAGAGACGACGACAGATCGGCATGGCGCGCGCCATCGGCGTGACCCGGGGCCAACTGGGCCGGCTGATGATCGGCGAAACCCTGGTGCTGGCCGGGTTGGGCGCATTGCTGGGTTTGGTATTGGGCACCTGGCTGGCCGATCAACTGGTCGGGCTGGTACGCGCGCCGGCGGCTGAACTGTACGGCCTGGTCACCACCAGCCATGTAATGCCGACCTGGCCGGTCTACGGTCTGATTTTCCTGCTGGCACTGGGTGCAGCCACCGCCTCGACAGCCTCGGTATTGCGCGCCGCCCTGCACATTCCGCCGGGTTTGCTGTCCCGTCAAAGCGATGGGCAGGTCACGCTCTCCCGCCCGGTGCGCGTGGTGCTTGTGAGCTCGCTGGCCGTGGCCGGCCTGGTGGCGATCATCTTTTCGGCCGCCCTGGCCTGGGTGCTGATTGGCATGTTTTTGCTGCTGTGCGCCTGCGCCTTGCTGGCCCCGACCCTTGGCATGATGCTGATTCGCGCCTGGCAGCGTTTTCGACCATTGTCCCTGTCCGGACGCGCACTTGGCATGCTGGGCGCGGCCCGTCAACGACTGGGACCGGCGCTGGCCGCCCTGAGCCTGGCGCTGGGTCTGAGCGCCGGCATTGCCATGATGGTGCTGGGATTTCGGGTCGCGGTCGATGATTGGGTCGAGCGCCTGCTGCGCGCCGACACCTACGTCACCCTGAGTCAGGGCCGTATCGGGCCGGAACTGTTCGACGAATTGGCCGAGTGGCCGGAAATCGAATCGCTGTCGAGCGTGCGCCAGCGCGATCTCGGCGAAGGCGTCAACCTGGCCGCCTACGATACCCCCGACCCGGCCTGGCAAGGATTCGAATGGATGGCCGGTGGTGGGGAATCGGCCCGCGAGGCCTTCCTGACCGGCCAGGGCGTGGTGGTCAGTGAACCGCTGGCCCGGCATCGGAATCTGCAGATCGGCGAAAACATTGATATTCCAGTTCCCGACCAGACCTTCAGCGCCCCGGTGGTCGGCGTTTACCGCGACTATGCCAGTGACCGCGGCACCATCGCGATCCACAATAGCATCTACCGCGAGCTGTTCGATGACCCGTATCGCGACAGCATCGGTCTGTACCTGGCCGACGACATCGACCGCGATGCGCTGGATGCCCGCCTGGCCGAGCTCAGCGATGCCATCGTCACCACCGACCGCCATGAAGTGCGCCGGCAAACCCTGGCGGTGTTCGATCGGACCTTCCGGATCACCTGGGCGCTGGCCGTGCTGGTCGGCATCATTGCCGCCATTGCCCTGATCAGCGCGTTGCTGGCGCTGGGCCTGGAGCGCGGTCGTGAATACGCCACCCTGCGCGCGCTGGGCCTGACCCGCGGCGGCCTGGCCCGCTGGGTGATGGTCCAGACCACCGGCCTGGCGGCCGCGGCCGCCGTGCTGGCCGTGCCGATCAGCCTGATGATTCATGCCGTGTTGTCGCTGGCCGTGCAACCCCGGGCCTTCGGCTGGAGCGTCGGCTTTACCCTGCCGATCGGGCCGTGGCTGGTGCTGATCCCGCTGGCCCTGCTGGCCGGTTTGCTGGCCGGGATTTATCCAGCCTGGAAGATTGCCCGGCGCGATCCGGCCGGCATGCTCAAGGGCAGTTCATGAAGCCGTTTATGAACAAGGGCAGTTCATGAAAAAGGACGCACTCATACTGCTGCTGATCGTGGCCGTGCTGGTCGGCTGGCTGGCGCGCCAGACCATCTCGCCCGAGCCCGAAACCAGCCAGATTTCCCTGGCCGACGTACTCGGCGAAGCGCCCGAGCATTTCCGCCAGGTCACCGAACCGGTGCCGCTGGAATTCCCCGCCGATCACGGCTCGCACCCGGAGTATCGAAGCGAGTGGTGGTATTTCGTCGGCAACCTGGACACCGCCGACGGCGATCGGCTGGGCTTTCAGTACACCCTGTTCCGATTCGGCCTGGATGAATCCGCGCCGCGCCAGTCGGACTGGACGACCGATGAGTTGTGGATGGCGCATCTGGCGCTGAGCGATGGCCGCGAGCAGCGATTCTTCCAGACCGAACGTTTCGCGCGCGGCGCGCTGGGCCTGGCCGGCGCCGATCCCGAGCGCTGGTGGTTGCGCGACTGGCAGGTCGAAGCCATACCCGATGGCTGGGCGCTGGACATGGATGCCGGCGAGTTCGCCCTGGACCTTGATCTGCGCAAGACCCGGCCAATCGTCTTTCAGGGGGACCAGGGCTACAGCCGCAAGGGCCCGGAACCGGGCAATGCCTCGCGCTATTACTCGGCCACCCGGCTGGCCGCCGAAGGCCGGGTCCGTGTAGATAATGAATGGCGCGATGTGACCGGACAGGCCTGGCTGGATCGCGAATGGGGCTCCAACCAGCTATCCGACACCCTGGCCGGCTGGGACTGGTTTGCCCTGCAGTTCGATGACGGTCGCGATGTCATGGTCTACCGCCTGCGCGACCACGACGGCGAGGCATCGCGCTGGTCGGCCGGCGTGCTGGTCGAAAGCGATGGCTCGCATCGAATCCTCGATTTCGATGATTTCAGCGCCGAAATCAGCCGCTGGTGGACCGATCCCAAGGGGGTTCGATGGCCGCTGGAATGGGACCTGGAAATCTTTCCGGCCGAGCTTTCGATCCGCGTCAAACCGGCCTTCGACGCCCAACGCTGGTACCAATCGGTACCGTACTGGGAAGGCATGGTCGACATCACCGACCGCGACAGCGGCCAGCCGTTGGGCCGCGGTTACCTTGAACTGAGCGGCTACGATGAACCCACCGATTGATCAAACATCGACACCATCAGAATGGACACCGGCGTACAGTCGACATATCAAACATCGACATGAAACCGACATGTGCCGAGCCACAATTCGGAATGGGGTACGCAAACAAACCGGTGCGGGTTGATCAACCCTCGTCCGTCGGCCGTGTCAGGCCGACCTACAAAGGCTTCCGTCTCCCGTCTTCCCGTCACAGGACGAGGCTCAACAAAGGCAACATCATGACCAAAAACTCCTTCCCATTCCCATATGCAATGGCATCCCTGGCCCTCCTCACGTGCCTGGTCATCACCCCCGCCATCGCCGAAACCGATTCACACCAACGCGCCACCTTCGCCGGTGGCTGTTTCTGGTGCATGGAGCCACCCTACGATGAACTTGACGGCGTGATCGAAACCATTTCCGGTTTCAGCGGCGGCCACGTGTCCAACCCGTCCTACGAACAGGTCGTGCGCGGCGGTACCGGGCACCTCGAAGTCGTCCAGGTGATCTTCGATCCCAAGATCGTCAGCTACGAAGAACTGCTGCATGTCTTCTGGCGCAACATCGACCCGTTCCAGGCCGACGGCCAGTTCTGTGACCGCGGCTCGATCTACCGCTCGGTGATCTTCGCCCACGACGACGACCAGCGCAGCGCCGCCCTGGCCTCACGCGAAGACATCGCCGCCCTTGAGCTCGAAGACCGCCCCATCGACACCCGCATCAAGGATTTCGAAGCCTTCTACCCGGCCGAGGAATACCACCAGGGTTATTACCGCAAGAACCCGGTGCGTTACCGCTACTACCGCTGGCGTTGTGGACGCGATGCGCGATTGGAAGAATTGTGGAGTGAAAACCCGTAGTTGTCCGTCGGCCGTGTCAGGCCGACCTACAAAACATCAGACATCGACACCATTTGGATGAACATCGGCGTACAGTTCATGGCGCGTTTTTGTAG
>SLKT01000180.1 GCA_007134485.1 Wenzhouxiangella sp.
ATGGGGCTGGATGAGCTGGCCGTGGAGCTGTTGTCGGAATGAGTAGGGCGATGGCATTGGATAAAAAAGATCGAATGAGTCAGTTCAAGGCCTGGTTGACCTTCCTGCTCATTGCCATGGCGCGTCCGGCACTACTGGGGGCGCTGTTCAGCACCTGGATCCTGGTACTGCTGGCCTGGCTGATCCTGGACAGTGTGCATGACTTTCCAACATTCCTGGACGACGGGGCGCTGCGCCTGGCCATGGCGGTGATGATCAGTGTCGGGCTGATCCTGGGAGATGAACTGCGGAGGTTCAATCGGACTCGCCTGAGCCTGTTGCTTCCGTATTTTCGAATACCGGCAGCTGTGGCCGCATTGATGATTCTTCTGGGTACATCACTCATCCTGCTACCGCTGACACCTGAGCCAGGAAAAGGGTGGGCGATTCTGGCGACTTCGGGCGCTCTGTCGCTGAGCGCGGCTGTTCTGGTCAATTGGGCCGGTGGTCAGTTGCTGGTCTTGTTACTGCTGATGGCTCCCATGATCGTCTCTCCTGAAGTTCACACACAGGTGAAGTCAACGGCGGTTTCGGTTTTATCGATCCTCTTGTCCGTGTTCGCGTTATGGATATGGTCCCGAAAGAGCATTCGCGTCTCCAACCAACCTTCATTGCCCCGTTTCAGGCAATGGTGGACATGGTGGGGTGTACTGCGCTGGCCGGCCACTGGCCTGATACTGGGTGTGCTCTTGGTCGTCGTGTTGCCGTGGCTGATTACGGGTCGTGCGCCGGTGGATCGGCACTGGGTTCATGGGCTGGGGTTTTTGATGATCTTTCCACTGGCCGGCCTGGCCAATCTGGCCGGCATGGAGCTGTACCATGCGCGGTCGACAATTCGTCGTTTGAGCATACTGCCTGGCGGCTCGCGTCCGGCACTGTTCCGCTGGGCGCGGAATTCCTTGCTGCTGGTGGCCTGCTTGTACCTGTTGGTGGTGTTTTTCTGCCTGGCAGCAGGGCTGGCGCTGGGCGTCTACCGGCCCGATCAGGCCGCCATGTTCCTGGTGATCTGGTTGAGTGCGGCCATGATTCAGGTTTCTGCCGGTTTGTGGCTGGCCGTTCAGCACAGCTTTGCCGATGTAATGTTCGGTTTGCTGGGCCTGGGTCTGGTGGTCATGGTACCTGTCCTGTTCGTCTTTATGGAATTCACCGATCTGAACCTGAACTGGTCAGGCTTGATCACACTGGCTGGTCTGGCTCTGCTAGTGTCGACCTGGCTATGGCATACGGCCCGCCGGTCTTGGCTGCGAAGCTCATTGCCCAGGGTCGCCAAGCGTCATGCAAAGTGAATTGGAGAAATCCGCTCGCATGATATGAACACGCGATCAGGCATACTTTCCCGATGAACATGCCTGCAAATTCCAATACCCGTCGAACCCTGCCTGCCGCGATCGCATTGCTGGTGTTCGTGCTGCTGAGTTTTTCGGCCTCACTGACCGGTTACTTCTTTCCACCGGGAGAATGGTATGCGAGCCTTAACCGACCGGCCTTTGCTCCGCCGAACTGGGTGTTCGGCCCGGTGTGGACGGTACTCTACATTCTGATTGCGCTGTCGGGTTGGCTGGTCTGGCGGCAGGTCGGGTGGCGTTCCCGGCAAGTCGCACTCTGGGGTGTGCAGATGCTGCTCAACGCGCTGTGGACACCCTTGTTCTTCGGCCTGAACTGGCTCGCGTTGGCCGCCGTTGAAATGGCGCTGTTATGGATCGCCATCCTTGCCTGCATGGCGGCATTCAGGCACGTCTCAACGACGGCATCCTGGCTGATGGCGCCTTACCTGCTCTGGGTCAGTTTTGCCCTGTTGCTCAACCTCGGTTTCTGGTGGTTGAACTGATCGGCTCAACGTAGCTGCTTTTCGAGCTTCGCCCAGGTATCGCGCAGGGTGACGGCGCGGTTGAAGACCGGCGCCTCCTCGCGCCCATCCGGGTCGGGCACGAAGTAGCCCAGCCGTTCGAACTGAAAGAATTCTCCGACCCTGGCCTGGTCCAGACCGGGCTCGAGAATGGCCGCATTGAGCACTTCGAGAGATTCCTCGTTGAGATGCTCGACGAAGTCGGTTTCCTTGTCACCACCGGGATTGGGCAGCTTGAACAAGCGATCGTACAGCCTGACCTCGGACTTGATGCCGTGTTCGGCCGAAACCCAGTGAATGGTGCCCTTGACCTTGCGCTCGGCGCCAGGCTGACCTGATCGGGTCTCCGGGTCCATGGAACAGTGCAGCTCGACCAGGTTGCCGGCCTGGTCCTTGATCACTTCGTCGCAGCGGATAATGAAGGCATTGCGAAGACGCACCTCACCGCCGGGCTTGAGGCGAAAGAATTTTTTCGGCGCCTCCTCCATGAAATCATCCTGTTCAATGTAGATCTCCCGGGTCATCGGCACCTTGCGTATGCCCATGTCGGGTTGCTGCGGATGATTGGCCGCTTCCAGCCATTCGGTTTCGCCTTCCGGGAAATTCGTCAACACCAGCTTGAGCGGCTTGAGTACGGCCATGCGTCTTGGCGCACGGGCATTGAGGTCATCGCGCAGGTGGCGTTCAAGCTCTCCAAAGGGAATGGTGCTCTCGGACTTTGTCACGCCAATCTCATTGCAGAAATTGCGGATGGAATCCGGGGTGAAACCGCGACGGCGCAAGCCCGCAATGGTGGGCATGCGTGGATCGTCCCAGCCTGAGACATGGCCCTCGTCCACCAGGCGGGTCAGACGACGCTTGGACAATACCGTGAAGTCGATATTGAGACGGGCAAACTCGATCTGGTGAGGCCGGGAGGGTACCGGCAAGTGCTCGATCAGCCAATCATACAGGGGACGGTGATCCTCGAACTCCAGGGTGCACAGGGAGTGAGTGATGTATTCGATGGCGTCACTCTGGCCATGGGCGAAATCGTAACTGGGATAAATACACCAATTCGAGCCCGTGCGCGGATGCGCCTTGTGACGGATCCGGTATATGACCGGATCGCGCAGGTTGATGTTCGGCGCGGACATATCAATTTTCGCCCGCAGCACACAAGCGCCATCAGGCAGTTCGCCGGAACGCATGCGCTCGAACATTAGCCGATTTTCGGCTACCGAGCGGTCTCGATGCGGACTGGAGGTACCAGGCTCGGTCAGCGTCCCGCGCTGGGCGCGGATGGATTCACCATCCTGTTCATCGACGTAGGCCAATCCATTGTCGATCAGGTGCAGGGCGTATTCATAGAGTGTCTCGAAGTAATCCGAGGCATGGCATTCGTTTTTCCAATCAAAACCCAGCCATTGGACATCCTCGCGGATGGCGTCGATGTAGCGCTGCTCTTCCTTTTCGGGATTGGTGTCATCGAATCGCAGATTGGTATAACCGCCGAATTCCTCGGGCAAGGAAAAATTGAGCACGATGGATTTGGCATGACCGATGTGCAGGTATCCATTGGGCTCAGGCGGAAAGCGCGTGACGATACGCTCGTAATGCCCTGCTTCCAGCTCCTTGCGGATCCGGTTGCGAATGAAATTGGTCGGCCCGCTCGCCGGCTCGTTGCTGCTCATTAGAATCAACCTGACTTGGATTGAAGCCCGACATTATACCGCCCCCGCCTTTTCCCCCTTTTACCTTTCACCTTTCACCTTTCACCTTCCCCTTCCCCTAGACCCAACCACCCCCTTGCGCTACCCTCTGCAGGCAACAGCCAACGCGAGAACAACAATGAGCGAGACCGAGTTCCGATTCAACCACCAGAAACTGTCCAACCGCATTCTCATGGGGCTCGGCCTGGGTCTGGTGGTCGGTCTGCTGCTGAACTGGACGATCGCCGATGTGACCTGGGTGCGTAGCTGGGTCATTGAAGGCCTGTTCGATGTGGTTGGCGAAGCCTTTGTGCGTCTGTTGAGCATGCTGATCGTTCCGATCGTGTTCGTTTCACTGGTCGTGGGTGTATCCTCTCTGGCCGATCCCAAGAGCCTTGGCCGGGTCGGGGGCAAGGCCATCGGGCTGTATCTGATCACCACCGGGATCGCGATCACGCTGGCGCTGGCCGCCGGCATGATCGTGCAACCGGGCGTGGGCGCCAGCCCGCCGGACATGGAGCCGCCGGAGCTGGCCGAGGCGCCACCCTTTGCCGAAGTACTGGTCGACCTGATTCCGGCCAACCCGGTCGAAGCCATGGCCGAGGGCAACATGCTGCCCCTCATCGTCTTCTCCATCCTGCTTGGCCTGGCGATGTCATTTGCCGGCCGAAAGGGCAAGCGCACCAGTGATTTCTTCGTCGACTTCATGGAAGTGGTCATGAAGCTGGTCGGGATCGTCATGCTGATTGCGCCGTACGGGGTATTTGCCCTGATCGCCAGCATGGCTGCGACCACGGGCTGGGGCACCTTCGCTGGAGTACTGAAGTACGTGGTCCTGGTGCTTACCATGCTGCTGGTGCATGCTGCGGTGGTCTATCCCACACTCCTCAAGCTGTTTACCGGGTTGAGTCCATTGACCTTCTATCGCCAGATCAAGGACGTGCTGGCCTTCGCTTTTTCCACCGCCTCGTCCGGCGCCACCATTCCGGTGACCCTGCGCGCAGTCCAGGAACGACTCGGAGCGAGCAACCGAGTAAGCTCCTTCACCGTGCCCCTGGGCGCGACCATCAACATGGACGGCACGGCCATCATGCAGGGAATTGCCGTGGGCTTCATCGCCCAGTATTACGGCGTCGATCTGAGTTTCACGCAATACCTGATGGTCGTGTTCATGGTCATCATGGCCTCGATCGGTGCCGCCGGCGTACCCGGCGTGGGTCTGATCCTGCTGGCGGGCGTGCTTGCCCAGGTAGGACTGCCGGCCGAGGGGATCGCCCTGATTCTGGGCGTGGATCGGCTGCTGGACATGACTCGCACTGCGGTCAATGTGACCGGGGACGCCACGATCACCTGTGTGGTTGCCAAATCAGAGGGTGAATTGGATGAAGAGACCTTTTACAACAGCGAGGCGCGAATCAATGAGTCGGGCTGATCGCACTGATTGATTCAGCGCTTTTAGATGACCAGTCACTGTCAGCCATTCGCGCCAGCCAATCCAGGCGTTCACCAGGGGACATTTTTTCCGGATCCGCAAGGCGATCGACCGCTTTCAGGCGTCGTTCCAAGCCTGCCTGGTTGGCAATCTGAATGGCCAGTCCCGGGCGGGCGTTGAGTTCGAGCACGAGCGGGCCACGTTGCGCATCGAGGACGATATCAACGCCCAGATAACCCAGTCCGACAGCCTTCTGGCAACGGGCGGCCAGATCAAGCAAGGCGGTCCAGTCGGGCACTTCAAACCTTTCCACCGGAAACCCGGAGTCCGGATGCTGTTCAATGATGCGGCTTTCCATGACACCGAACAGGGTGCGTCCACTGGCCATGTCAATGCCGACCCCGATCGCGCCCTGGTGCAGATTGGCGCGTCCGCCCGACTGGCGCGTCGGCAGTCGCATCATCGCCATCACCGGAATACCGCGGTAAATGATCACTCGAATGTCCGGCACGCCCTCGGGCGCCAGTTCGCGCAGTATGGGATCAGGATGAACCAGGGCCTCGAACATGGCGGCATCGGGCTGGCCGGCCAGTGAATACATGCCGTTGAGAATTCCGGAAACATGGAATTGCAGATCATCGAGGCTGTAGCTTCTTCCGCCGGGTGAAAGCCACCTTTCGTTTCGATACTTGGATATGACAATGATGCCGTCGCCGCCGCTCCCGCAGGCGGGCTTGAGGACAAACTCACTGAGTCCGGCCAGGCGCTTGGCCAGATGACCGGCATCATGCTGGGTACGAATTTCATCAAGCAGGTCAGGAACGGCGATGCCATGCTCCTGCAGGACTTTCTTGGATCGGATCTTGTCGTCGACCAGGGGATAGAACTTGCGCTGGTTGTAGCGCATGATGTATTGCCCGTTGCGGGCATTAAGCCCCATCACTCCTGCACGCTTGAGTGCCAGGTAGCGCCGGATCATGGCTTCTTTGCAGCCAGTTCACGGAACCGAATCAGCTCGCTGACCCGATAGCCGGAATAGCGGCCCATGGCGATGGTCAGGCCCAGCACGACCAACAGCAGCTCTGGAAAGACAAAGACCAGGTATTGCACGGTTTCCAGGCCCATCAGCAGGAACGCCAGAATGGCGATCACGGTCGAGCCCAGCCCTTCGATCATTGCTTCATGTGCCCCACGTTCTTCCCAGATGATGGACATCCGCTCGATCACCATGGCCAGAATCACCATGGGGAAAAGTCCAACCGAAAGACCGACTTCCCACCCCAGCTTCTGACTGAGCATGCTCAAGCCCAGCATCAGCAGCACTACGATGGTCAGAACCGCACTCAGTCTTGGCACCAGTAACAGCCGCAGCCGCTCCAGGTAAAACCGGAACATCAGCCCTATGGCCACCACGATGGAAAACAGGATCAGCCCCCCAAGGAGACCGGTTTCCCGGAATGCCAGGGCGATCAGCACCGGCATGAACGTGCCAAGGGCGCGCACACCAATGACATTGCGCATGAACACCAACAGGAATGCGCCAACGGGCACCAGCAATAGTGCGGCGTACACCGACTGGGTTTGCAGCGGCAGCTGATTGAGATCCAGACCGGCAAGAATGAAGTCATGAGTTTCGGCCCGCTGCTGGGCGAGATCCAGACTGCCGATCGGATTCCGTCGCACCGACCAGGTCAAATCCAGTAATTCAGCACCTTCCAGTCGGACTGCGGAACGATCTCCGCGCCACCAGACCAGCAAATTGTCCGGCATTTCCTGGCGCCCTGTGGCCGGATCAAAAAACAACCAGCGTTGCCCACTGTGAACGGCCAGCCAACGCACCGGGCGGGCCTGACGTTCGGAGTCGACCAGCAAGAGCCCGTTGATCTTTTCAGTCGGAATGCGCGCGCCCGATAAAAGAATGCGGGTGATGCCCAATCGATCTCCCTCGAAACGCGAGGCATTGAGAAACAGTCGAACCTCTTCGCTCGGGGACTCGGAATTGACCCTGGAAATGACGCTGGTGGTAAACGAGGCAATATCGGCCGAACGCCGTCTGGCCTCATCGGTAATCGCCGTCATGGCCGTGGCAAACGGTTCTTCAAGCAAGGGCACATCGGGGAAGGATGGGCGTGGTGCAAAATCACGTTGGTCGGGGTCCTGATAGAACTGGGCGCGGTAATAGAGCGTCTGTACTCCCGACACCCTTCGTATCGCCCAGGTTGCGGTGCGCTCGTAGCGCGACTCTTGCAAGTCGAGGCCGAATCCCCTTGAGATGTAATCTTCACGCAGGCGCGCGAGGCCAGGTGTTTGCGAGGGGAGCTGCAGTTCGGCCTTGACCGGACCATCACCGGGTTGTACGCGTATTCGCGCCTGAACGGTCCAGGAATCCTCGGTCTGCTCGGCCTGAAGCGGGAAGCCGTAGGAATCCACCTTCCACCAGGCGACGCCGGCCCCGCTCACGATCAGCACCAGGGCCAGAATCAACCAGTGCGGGATGCGCATCACTGGCCTTTCTCGTCGCTGACGCAGTCAGGGTAATTGATAAAGGTCTCGCCGGAATCGATCAGCGCATGGCCTTTCAATGCGCTACGCCCGAGCAGCACCGGATAAATGAAATTGCTGCGATCAATCAGGCTGAATTCCACTTCTTCTGAAAATGGTCCGAAACAAAGTGGAATCTTGACCACCGGGCGTCTCTGGTGTTCGCCACTATGGCGTACGATTCGCACATTACGCGACAGCGGCTTCTCCAGTTCGATCGAGTCGTCGGTCTCGGGGTCGGTCACGGTAAATCTCACCCACCGTTCTCCATCCTTTCTGAACCGCTCGATGTTGGTTGCATCCAGCGAAGACGTCGCTGCCCCGGTATCCAGCTTGGCCTTGACACTCAAGTCGCCATCGAGCAGTTCAACCCGTTCCACCCAACCAAAGATCTCCAGCGCTGCGGGATCGCCGTCATTGGCATGGACCGGGATGACCGACATGGCCCACGCAACTGACAGGATGAGCCCAAAAACAATCCGACTATTCATCACCGTGGACCACCTCGATCAAGGTTCGTGGACTGGGGATTATACCAGCCCCCGGGGCAAGTTCATCTTACTGTTTTTATCGCATATTCATATACTTACTGCAAATGAAGTATGCACATGACCGATTGAAGATGCCGATCCCTTAGTATGTCGATGGATTTATTGTCGACCGTCGGCCATGTAAGGCCGACCTACAAAACCCAAGGACCCAAAGGCCAGAAAATGACAGGTCGAGGTTACACCCCAGACGGCCAACGGTGAATCCTTCTCATCCAGACAAAAAGAAACCCCGAAGCTTGGAGAAGCAACGGGGTTTCTGGGAAAAATGCCTGGCAGTGACCTACTCTCACACGGCGAATGCCGCACTACCATCGGCGCTGGCGCGTTTCACTTCCGAGTTCGGGATGGGGTCGGGTGGTTCCACGCCGCTATTGCCACCAGGCA
>SLKT01000154.1 GCA_007134485.1 Wenzhouxiangella sp.
CCAGCGACCTTGTTCATTCTCGATGCGTTCCAGCTCATCGACCTGCTTGCCGACGCTGCGTGCAAATCCTTCGGCGGCCCGGGTCGGTTGGCCATGCTCATCAAAGGCCACCTTTTCGGCCGGTCCCTTGCGCTCGAGTTCGCGATCGGGTTGGCGCTCCAGGACATTGGCAAAGCGTACCGCCAGTCGTCGCGGCGTGGCCAGAATCGTTGCGGCATCGGCCGATTCGATCAGGCCGGCCTCTTCGAGACGTTGACCCAGGCCGGTGGCCAGCAGATTGGCTTGCTGATTTAAAAGCCGCGCCGGCAATTCCTCGCAGCCAAGCTCGATCAGCAGGTCTTCGCGCTGACTCATGCCTCGGCCTCCTGCTTCAGCCCGGGAAAGCCGAGTTGTTCTCGCCGAGCGTGATAGGACTCGGCCACCCGGCGAGAAATATCGCGTACGCGAAGAATGTAGCGCTGGCGCTCGGTCACCGAAATTGCCTGGCGGGCATCGAGCAGGTTGAAGGTGTGCGAGGCCTTGAGCACCTGGTCGTAGGCCGGCAATGGCAAGTCGGCTTCGACCAGTTCGCGGGCCTGTGATTCACAGGTGTCGAACCAGGCAAACAGGCTTTGGGTGTCGGCACGTTCAAAGTTGTAGGTCGACTGCTCGACCTCGTTTTGATGGAACACCTCGCCGTAGGTGACCCGGCCGTGTGGCCCGTCGGTCCAGACCAGGTCGAATACCGATTCCACCCCTTGCAGATACATTGCCAGGCGTTCCAGTCCGTAAGTGATCTCGCCCATGACCGGGCGACATTCCAGCCCGCCGGCCTGCTGAAAATAGGTGAACTGGGTGACTTCCATGCCGTTGAGCCACACTTCCCAACCCAGACCCCAGGCGCCCAGGGTCGGCGATTCCCAGTTGTCCTCGACAAAGCGGATATCGTGGATCCCCGGATCGATGCCCACCGCGTCCAGCGAACCGAGATAGCGTTCCTGAAAATCCAATGGTGAGGGTTTCATCACCACCTGGTACTGATAATAATGTTGCAGGCGATTGGGGTTCTCCCCGTAGCGCCCATCGGTGGGCCGGCGACAGGGTTGAATGTAGGCCGCATTCCACGGCTCGGGCCCGATCGAACGCAGGAAGGTGGCCGGATGAAAGGTGCCGGCGCCGACTTCAAGGTCCAGCGGCGCGGTCAACACGCAGCCCTGATCGGCCCAGTACTGGTCCAATGTGCGAATGAAATCCTGAAAATTCACGACAGATCGATTAACAAAGCAGGCAAGATACCAAGTATAACGATATCCAAACCATCCATGCCCAGCCTCGCCATCATCAAGACCGGTAATACGCTCGCCCCGATCCATGATCGTTTCGGTGATTTCGACCAGTGGTTCATTCGATCACTCGGGCCCGATCGCTTCGATTACCAGGTCGTCAATGTGCACGAAGACCAGGACCTGCCCGACCATGCCGATGCGGTTCTGGTCACCGGTTCACCGGCCATGGTCTCGCATCGTCACACCTGGTCGGAGAACACCGCCGCCTGGCTGGCCGATTTTCACCGGACCGCTCGCCCGATGCTCGGGGTCTGTTACGGCCATCAATTGATCGCCCATGCCCTGGGTGGCCGGGTGGGGCCCAATGCGGTCGGGCGTCGCATGGGTACCCGTCAAGTGGACATTCTCGATCAGGACGATGCATTGCTTGGCGAGTTTTATCCTTACCAGAACTTCCAGGTTACCCATGTCGAGGTGGTGATCGAGCCACCGCAACAGGCCCGGGTAGTGGCGCGCACCGATGGTGATGAACACCATGCCCTGCATTTTGGTGCCCATAGCTGGGGTGTACAGTTTCACCCGGAATTCGATATCGAGATCATGGCCGCTTATATTCAGTCGCGCGCCTCGGTCCTGGCCGGTGAAGGCATTGATGCTCAAACCCTGCTGGATGCCGTGCGCCCGGCCCCGGCCGGTGCTCGGTTGATGACACGCTTTGCCGAACTGGTCGAAAGCTTTCACCTGGCCAAGGCGCCTGAAGATTCATGAGCCAATTGACCTTCTACGGCGCCGTCGATACGGTGACCGGTTCGCGATTTCTGCTTCAGCACGCTGGCCAGTCCAGCCTGATCGATTGCGGGCTTTTCCAGGGCTACAAGAATCTTCGCCTGCGCAACTGGTCATCCCTGCCGTTCAAGGTCGAGGATCTTGATCGCATTGTGCTCACCCATGCCCACCTCGACCACAGCGGATATGTTCCCGTGGTCTGCCGTGAAGGTTATGACGGTCCGGTTCTATGCACCAGTGCAACCCGGGACCTGTGTCGATTTCTTTTGCCAGACAGTGGTTTCATTCACGAACGCGATGCGGCGCTGGCCAATCAGTATGGCTACACCCGACATCATCCGGCTCGGCCGTTGTATACCCGCAAGGATGCTGAGTTGTGCCTGGAACAGTTTGAATCCCATCCATTTGATCAATGGCTCGAGCTGTCATCCAATCTGAAAGTGCGTTTTCGTCGTGCCGGCCATATTCCCGGCGCGGCCATCGTTGAACTGGATCTGGATGGTTTGCGGGTGGTGTTCAGCGGTGATCTGGGTCATGAAGACAGTGCGACCATGGCGCCGCCTGAAACCATCGAACGAGCCGATGTGTTGGTGATCGAATCGACCTATGGCAACCGGCGTCGCGACCGCAGTGATCCCGAAGACGCATTGGCCGAGGTGATCGGCGCCACCCTGTCCCGGGGCGGCACCCTGATCGTGCCGGCCTTTGCCGTCGGCCGGACCCAGTTGTTGCTTCATCACTTGCGTCGCCTGATCGATCAGGGCCGTATTCCCCGGGTTCCTGTGTTCCTGGATTCGCCGCTGGCCATCAATGCCACCGAGGTGTTCGCCAATCATCCCGACGATCACCGCTTGAGTGTGGAACAAGCCGAAGCCGCCTGCTCTTTGCCGCGTTATGTACGCGATGCCAACGAGTCCAAGCGGCTTGATCATGACCCCATGCCCAAGATCATCATTGCCGGCAGCGGCATGGCCACCGGCGGGCGCGTGCTGCATCACCTCAAGGTCTATGGCCCCGATGCACGCAACACCATTCTCTTTACCGGTTACCAGGCCGGGGGCACACGTGGCGCCGACCTGATCAATGGCGCCGAGGACATCAAGATTCATGGCCAATACTGGCCGGTGCGCGCCGAAGTCAGAAACCTGGACATGCTTTCGGCCCATGCCGATGGCGACGAATTGCTGAACTGGGTGCGTGCCATCAAGGAACCACCGAGGCAGGTTTTTGTCGTGCATGGTGAAGTGGATGCGGCCGACCATCTGCGTCGCCGTATCCAGGACACGCTGCACTGCAGTTGCATTCAGCCCGAGTATGCTCAACCCTATTCGCTGTCATGAACGAAACCAGCCAGCAACGCCAGTCCAACAACCTGCGCGCGGTGCGCATCGGTCTCGATACCCATGATCAGCCGGTCATCATCACCCATCGCAACTGCCCGCTGTGCCGTTCCGAGGGCTTCAGCGCCCATGCCCGGGTGCGCATCGGCAATGGCGCCAAGCGAGTCATCGCGACCCTTTACCAGATCGAATCCGATTGGCTCGAACCCGGACAGGCCGCCCTTTCGGAGTCGGCCTGGCGACTGTTGAATATTCACGAAGGCGATGAGATTCACCTGTCCCATCCGCAACCACTGGATTCACTCGGCCGGGTCCGCGGTCGCATTTACGGGCAACCGATCGACCGCCAGGCGATGAACGGCATCATTGCCGATATTGCCGCCGGGCGCTATGCCGACATACACACCGCCATGTTCCTGACCACCATGGCCAGCCGGGGATTGACCGACGAGGAGCTGGTCAGTCTGACCGAGGCGATGATTTCGGCCGGTGAGCGTTTGGAGTGGCCGCGCAGCCCGATCGTCGACAAGCACTGCGTGGGTGGACTGCCGGGCAATCGCACCACGCCCTTGATCGTGGCCATCGTTGCGGCCAATGGACTGTGGATGCCCAAGACTTCGTCACGCGCAATCACTTCACCGGCCGGTACCGCCGACACCATGGAAACCCTGGCCCCGGTGCATCTGGACCTGGCCGAGTTACGCAATGTGGTCGAGCGTGAAGGCGGATGCGTGGTCTGGGGTGGCGCGGTGCGCCTGAGTCCGGTCGATGACATGCTGATTCGAGTCGCCCGGGTCATGGACCTGGATGCCGAGGGTCAGTTGATCACATCGGTAATGTCGAAAAAGATCGCCGCCGGCGCGACCCACCTGGTGCTCGATCTTCCGGTCGGGGAAACCGCCAAGGTTCGCTCCCGAGCCGATGCCGATCATCTTGCTGAGAAACTGGACCTGGTGGCTTCGGCATTCGGCATGAGATCTCGGGTGCTGATTACCGATGGACGCCAGCCGGTCGGGCGCGGCATCGGACCGGCGCTTGAAGCCCGCGATATCCTGGCGGTGCTCAACAATGAATCCGATGCGCCGGATGACCTGCGCGAGCGTTCGGTGGAACTGGCCGGCGCGGTGCTGGAACTGGCCAATGTCGCCGAACCCGATCAGGGCCGGGCCCTGGCCGAGCAGACGCTGACCAGCGGGGGCGCGTGGAAGAAATTCGAGGCCATCTGCCAGGCCCAGGGCGGACTGCGCGAGCCCCCACGTGCGCACCGCACCCTGGAGATTCTCGCCGAACAGGATGCCGAGGTGGTTGCCATTGACAACCGCCGCCTTGGCCGAGTGGCCAAACTGGCCGGTGCACCCGGCGCTCCGGCCGCCGGTGTGGGTTTGCATGTGCGCGTGGGTGATCGGGTCAGCCGTGATCAAGCGCTGTATACCATTCATGCCGACACCCTGGGCGAGCTCAACTACGCCCGTGAATTTGCCCTGCACAACCAGGACCTGATCCGACTGGGCCAGGTCTGAGGTCGGGTCGTTTCGTGTCACAATCGGCACATGAGAACATCTGATCACACGCACTGCCGAATCGCCTGCCTGCCCGGCAATGAACCACTGACCCGTGCCCTGGCCGAGTCACTGGGGTGCGAAGTCGTCGAGCTCGAGCATCGCCGTTTCCCCGATGGCGAAAGCTATGTTCGCCTGCATGGTGATCTGAGCGATACCAGTCTGGCGCTGGTGGCCACACTGGACCGTCCCGATGACAAGATTCCGGCCTTGCTGTTTGCCGCAGACCTGGCCCGCGATATCGGTGTGCGGCGCATCGGACTGGTTGCGCCCTACCTGTCCTACATGCGCCAGGACCAGCGCTTCAAGCCCGGCGAAGCGCTGACCTCGAAAACATTCGCGCGCTGGCTGTCGGTGCATTTCGACTGGCTGGCCACGGTTGATCCGCACCTGCACCGCTATGCCAGCCTGGACGAGATCTACTCGCTGGATTCCGAGGTCGTGCAGGCCGCCCCGGCGTTGACCGACTGGATATCGAACCAGGTTGCCGATCCGGTCGTAATCGGTCCGGATGCTGAAAGCGAACAATGGGTCAAGGCCGTGGCCGAACCGGAAAACCTGCCCTGGCGGGTGATCACCAAGACCCGCCACGGCGATCGCGATGTGACCATGCACTTGCCCGACCTGTCGGGTCTGGAAACCCATACCCCGGTACTGGTCGATGACATCATTTCTTCCGGCGGCACCGTGGCCGAGGCAACGCGCCTGCTGGTATCGGCCGGCTTCAAGGCGCCGGTGGTGGTGGCCGTGCACGGCCTGTTCGGCGATCGTTCGCGCGAACTGTTGCGCCACGCCGGCGTGTCCCGGGTGGTGTGCACCAATTCGGTCAACGCCCCCGAATCAGACATTGGCTTAAGCACCCTGCTTGCCCCCGCCATTGCCCGAATGACCGGATTGTCCGACCACTGACCACCGACTACCGACCACCGAAAATGTCAATCCGCGACAAAATCTACGCCGGCGATCACGACAGCACCGCCCCGTTCAAGTTCTCCGAAAAGGTGGTCCGGGTCTTCCCCGACATGATCGAGCGCTCGGTGCCCGGTTATCGCCTGCTGCTGGATTTGACCCCGCAGATGGTCGCCCGTGCCGTCCAGCCCGGCACCCGAATCTATGATCTGGGCTGCTCGCTGGGCGCGGCCACGCTGGCCGCCCGGCGGGCGGTTCAGGTTGATGATGTGGACATCATCGCCGTCGACAATTCCCCCGACATGGTCACGCGCTGTCGCGAGATCATCGCCGCGGACAACTCGCGCGTGCCGGTTGAGGTCATCGAGGCTGATTGTTGCCAAATCCCGATCGATAAAGCATCGGTAGTGATGATGTATTTCACCCTGCAATTCATCCCGGCCGACCAGCGCGATAAACTCATTCAACGCATCGCTGAGGGACTTCAACCCGGAGGCGTGTTGCTGCTGGCCGAAAAACTGGCCTTCGAACCCGACCCAACCCAGCACTGGCTCGATACTCACCACCACGACTTCAAACGCACCCAAGGCTATTCAGACCTTGAAATCGCCCGCAAGCGCCAGGCCCTGGAAAACGTCCTGGTGCCCGAAACCCGCGATATGCATCATGCCCGCCTCTCCCAGGCCGGCTTTACTCAAGTCATCGACTGGTTTCAGTGTTTGAATTTTGCCGCTATCGCGGCGGTAAAAGGTGAAAGGTGAAAAGTGCAAGGAGGTCAGAGGTCGGAAGTCGGTGGTCAGTAGTCGGAAGTCGGTGGTCGGAAGATCGAATTGTCTGTTTTTCCTTGAGCCTTGTACTTTGCACCTTGAGCCTTTCCCGGAAACCGGAAACCGGAAACCGGAAACCGATTCCCTTAAACCTTAACCCTTTCATCTTTCACCGCCCCTAACCCCCTCATGTCGATACCCGGCACGTTGCCCGTCACCAGATCGGCAAGCACTTCAGCCGAGCCGGCCGCCTGGGTCCAGCCCATGGAGCCGTGGCCGGTGTTCAGGTACAGCCCGGGAATCCGGGTTGGGCCGAGCATCGGTGGGCCCTTGGGGGTCATGGGGCGAAGGCCGGCCCAGGGTACGGCCTTTCCGGAGTGGATTTCATCGGCCAGTCTTGGCAGCAGGGTGGCCGCCGAGTCCAGCAGCCGGGCAATCCGCTCCGGTCGAATGCTTCGGTCATGGCCCTCGAAATCGGCCAGCCCGGCCATGCGCAGTCGCCGGCCATAGCGGGCGGTGACGATGCGTTGTTCCAGATCCAGCAGCGGCATGGTCGGGGCTCGTTCAACCTGGTCGAGTTCCAGGGTGGCCGAGTATCCCTTGACCGGATAGATCGGCAACCGCAATCCCAATGGCCGGGCCAGGATCGGGCTATTGCAACCGGCCGAAAGCACCACCGCATCGGCACTGATGGTGTCCTTGTCTGTCAGTACGCCATTGATCCGGTCGTTCTCGGTGTTGATGGTGAGTACCTGGGTATCGAACAGGACACGTGCGCCCAGCGAGCGGGCACATCGCACCATTTCGGCGGAAAACTCGCAGGCATCACCGGATTCATGCAGGGGCAATTGCATGGCACCGATCAGTCGCGGTGCGATGGGCTCAAGCGCCGGTTCCAGCGCCACGGTGTCGTCAACGCCGAGCAAGCGAATTTCCACGCCGGGATCACCGATCCTGCGCCGCAAGTCCAGGGCATGATCGAGCTCGGCCTGGCTGAAATACAGCTCGAGCGAACCATCGGTGTACTGGTGATAGTTCAGTTCATATCGCTCGCGCAGGGCCTTCAGGCAATGACCGGAATACACCGCCAGGCGAGTATTGGCGCGTGCGTTGGGGTAGTAGCGGGAGGCACGCGAATGGTAAAGAAAGCGCAGGCCCCAACCGGTCAGGCCAGGCAGTGCACCGGGCCGGATACGAAACGGCTCGCCTTCACCGGAACGGGTGAGCAACCGGCGAACAATACCGGGGGAATTCCACGGCTCGGCATGGCCCGGCGTAATACCGCCGCCGTTGGCATGACTGGTCTCTGCGGCCGGCTCGACGTGGCGCTCGATCAGCGTGAGGTCAAGTCCACGTTCAGCCAGGGCCAGGGCGGTGGTCGACCCGACCACTCCGGCGCCAATCACGATGACATGCATGGGGTCAGGTCAGGGGGGGCGGGTTGTGGAGTCATGGGGGTATTTTAAGGGTTCAGAGGACGGAAGTCGGAGGTCGGAAGTCCGAGGTCGGTAGTCAGAAGTCGGTAGTCAGTGGTCAGTGGTCAGTGGTCGGAAGACGGTGTATCTGCTTGGTTGGTTTTCCTTAAACCTTAAACCTTGTCCCTTGAGCCTTTTCCCGTAAACCGTCTCCCCACAGACCTCCGACCACTGACTACCGACCACCGACCACCGACTTCTGATTTCCGACCTCCGACCTCAGACCTCCGACCTCCGACCTCCGACCTCCGACCTC
>SLKT01000104.1 GCA_007134485.1 Wenzhouxiangella sp.
TCGTGGGCCATGACATGGCACCAGTGACAGGCGCTGTAGCCGATCGAAAGCAGAATCGGACGGTCCAGACGCCGCGCCAGATTCAGCGCCTCGTCATTCCACTCCAGCCAGTGCACCGGGTTGTCGGCATGCTGTAGCAGATACGGGCTGGGCGCGTCGCCGAGGCGGTTGGATGGGGTGGCTTCGGTCATGGCATGGGGAGCTTGGGGGAGGGGGTAATGGTAAGGCATGTGGCATGCGGGGAGACGGAAGACGGGAGACGGAAGAGGGAAAAGGGGCCGGAGTCGTATCGAGCGCTCCGGCTCAATCTGCGATAATCCCCGGCCATGAATCAGTCCGATTTCTTTTTCCACCAGCTTGACCCGGTGGCCGTGCAGGTTGGCGGATTTGCGATTTACTGGTACAGCCTGATGTACCTGGTCGCCTTCGCCCAGTTCTGGATGCTCGGGCGGGTGCGGGCCGGGTCCGGCCTTGCGCCTTTCAGTCGCGAGCAGGTAGCTGACCTGCTGTTCTGGGGGGTGGTTGGCGTGATTGTCGGTGGGCGTCTGGGTTACGTATTATTCTATGTTCCCGGTGATCTCTTCTCCGATCCCCTGCTGGTCTTTCGGATTCGCGACGGAGGCATGAGCTTCCACGGGGGCATGCTGGGCGTGATCATTGCAGCCTGGGCCTATGGTCGCCATCTGGGCGTGGGTTTTCTGCGCACGACCGACTTCATGGTTCCGCTGGTGCCCTTGGGGCTGGCGGCCGGGCGTCTGGGCAATTTCATCGGCGGTGAGCTGTGGGGACGCAAGACCGATGTGCCCTGGGCGGTCATCTTTCCCGAATCCATCGAGCGCGGGGGGCGGACCTCTGAAGCCTTGTATCAGCAATACCTGGCCGGTGCGCTCGATGAGTTTGCCCGCCATCCCTCGCAGCTTTACCAGGCCGCGCTGGAAGGCCTGGCCCTGTTCATTGTGCTGTGGGTGTTCTCGGCTCGTTCGCGGCCCGTGGGCGCGGTCAGCGGACTTTTCCTGGCCGGTTATGGTGTGTTCCGCTTCATCGCCGAATTCTTTCGTGAACCCGATGCGCACCTGGGCTTTCTGGCATTCGACTGGTTGACCATGGGCCAGTTGCTGTCACTGCCCATGGTGCTGGCCGGGGTGGGGCTGATGCTGTACGCTTACCGACGCCCGTCATGACCATCGATTCATGAAAACCTATCTCGACCTGCTTCGTCACATTCGCGATCACGGTGTGCGCAAGTCCGACCGCACCGGCACCGGCACCTTGAGCGTGTTCGGCTACCAGATGCGCTTCGACCTGGCCGATTCCTTTCCCATGGTCACCACCAAGAAGCTGCACCTGCGCTCCATCATTCATGAATTGCTGTGGTTCATCCGCGGCGATACCAACATTGACTATCTCAACGAGCACGGGGTAAGCATCTGGGATGAGTGGGCCGATGATTCGGGCAGCCTGGGACCGGTCTACGGCAAGCAGTGGCGTTCCTGGCCGACGCCGGATGGCCGCAGTATTGACCAGTTGAACGAGGTCATCGAGCAGATCCGCACCCGGCCCGACTCGCGCAGACATATCGTCTCGGCCTGGAATCCGGCCGACTTGCCCGACGAGTCGCGCTCGCCCCGCGACAATGCCCGCGCCGGCCTCATGGCGCTGGCGCCGTGTCACTGCTTGTTCCAGTTCCATGTCGCCGCCGGCCGACTGAGTTGCCAGCTCTACCAACGCTCGGCCGACTGCTTCCTGGGTGTGCCGTTCAATATCGCCAGCTATTCCCTGCTGACCCTGATGATTGCCCAGGTGACTGATCTCAAGCCCGGCGAATTCATCCACAGCTTCGGCGACGCCCACCTGTATCTCAACCACCTCGACCAGGTCGACGAACAACTCTCCCGCGACCCGTTCCCTCCGCCGACCATGCGCCTGAACCCGGCCCGCAAACAGCTGGAAGAATTCGTTTTCGAGGATTTTGAACTGATCGGCTACCAGTCACACCCACCCATCAAGGCGCCGATCGCGGTTTAATCCGGTTAATCCTCGAGACCCCCTTTCAAACTACGCCAGTACTCGGCGGTTGCATCATGGCCTAGATCGGGTGCCCGGGCATGCCAGTTGGCATAAAGGTCGGCAATGGTGCGATAGAGGAATCGCCATTCGTGTACCAGCGCGGGGCCTTGCGGTGGTCCGGGCAAGGCCGGGTTGGCATCGATGATCGTTTCGGCCTGCTCAAAGCGTGCCGTGGAATCCAGGGCCGACAGGAATCGTGCCAATGCGATCAGGGAATGGCTGCTGTCGGGCCGGGTTGTCTGGTACAGGCCCTTGTATGCCTGTTCAAGGTGATTCAGCGCTTCGTCCTGGTCACCGATGTCCAGCATGATCGTGCCGATACGCTGCCGGGCGAGCAACGTTTCCCTGTGGTCCGGGCCGAGCGATTCAACCATGTGGTCGTGGGTTTCGACAATGGTTTGCAGGGCTTCTTCGCTCCGGCCGACATGATTGAGGGTGGTGGCGACCTCGACACTTGACAGCAAGGTTTCCGGGTGCAGAGCGCCCAGCACCTCCTTTCGGGTTTCATGAATATGTTGATGCAATTGAAGCGCATCCTCGAACTGGCCCAGATGAATCAGGAGTTGGGCCTGGTTGTGCTGGTAGAACAGGGTTGTGGGGTGGCGTCGCCCATTGAGACGAATGGTGATGTCTTCGGCCAGCCTGATCAATTCCAGGCCGCGGTCCGGGTCTCCAGTCTGAAAGCGAAAGCCGGCCAGGTTGTTGACCGCCGTCAGTGTGTCAGGGTGCTCATCGCCAAGAATTTCCCGTCGTTTCTCGAAGACCTGTTCGAACAACGCTCCGGCTGCCTCCAATTGACCGGCATGCACCTTGGCAACGCCCAGGCTGGATGTCGTGTTGAGCGTGTCGACGTGGTCGGTTCCCAGAAGTCGTTCGCGTTGTTCCAGCGTTGCCTTGAGCGCTTCGATGGCTTCATCCGGTTGGCCGCGCTGGGTGAGAATTCCGCCGAGAACATGGCGGGTAGCCAGAGTTACTTGATGATCGTTTCCCAGTGCTGTCCGGGCTTGTTCATGGACATCGCGGATCAGATCAAGGGCCTTTTCAGTTTTGCCGGCATCGTTCATTGCGATGGCTTGCTCACGACGAGAGGCAATGGTTTCGGGGTGATTCTTGCCGAGTGCCTGCGCACGTAATCGCCATGCAGCTTCAAATCCCGCTTGTGCATCGGCATGCATTCCCCAGTTGGAATGGACGGATGCCAGGCTGTGCTGCAGTGCAGCCGCCGTCTCAGGGTTGTCTTGAAGATCATCGGCAAAGCGAACCCGAGCCGGCTCCAGCACGCTACTGACCAGTGCGTCGCGAAGGATGTCAACCGGGTTTGCCACATCGACAATCTCGTTGAGTGCCTGCATGTTCTCTTCAGCCAGCTCGGCCGCCCGGATGGCTTCACGCAAGCCAAGCAGCAGGCTATCCGCAAGCACATTGGGCGCCATGTCGGAAAGCAAGGCCTGTTGTTGCGCCGTGACGGTGCGTGCCGCCTGTTCAGAGCGCGCCGTGGCCTGACGTTCTTCTTCGGCTTGCAGGTAGAGCAGGCTGGAGATGATCAGTCCCGAGATCATTGACAGGACCAGCAGGGACCCAGTACCGACCAGCAGGCGATTGCGACGTGTGAACTTCAATGCTCTGGACGGAACGGACAGCGGCATGCACAGAAGCGGTTCGTCGCGACGATAGCGCTGCAGATCAGCCAGCAGCTCATTGGCCGTCGAGTAACGTTGCTGCGCGGATTCGGCACATGCGGTGTCGATGATGGCTGCAAGCTCATGGTGTCTGGGCACTCGTTCTGAAAGCACGGAAGTCCGTTCGCCATCACTTGTACGATCAATGACCTGACCGGTCATTAACCAGAACAGGGTGGCGCCCAGTGACCAGATGTCCGATTGCGGTGCAAGATCCGCTCCGGCTCGAAGCTCGGGTGCGGCGAAGGCAGGAGTCAGTGCGCGCAGGTCGCGATTCTGAGCATCTTCGGCCTGGATGAATTGCGACACGCCGAAATCCATCAGCTTGACCGTGCCGTCTTCACGAATACGGATGTTGCCCGGCTTGATGTCGCCATGGACGATCAGGCGTTGATGGGCATGGGCGGTGGCTTCGACGATTTGCTCAAAGAGCGCCAGCCGCTGATTCATGGATGGATTTTCACTGTCCAGCCATTCATTCAGGTCCGCGCCTTCGACCCATTCCATGACCAGGAATGGACCGGCCCGCTCGTCCAGGCCGGCGTCGACCAGGCGGGTGACCGAAGGGTGGTCAAGCCTGGCCAGGAGGCGCGATTCACGTTGCAGCAGCTCGGCCAGCCCGCGCTGGCGCCTGCTGATCAGTTTGATGGCCACGTCCATCTCGAATGCGCCATCGGCACGCTCGCCTCGGTAGACCATGCCCATGCCGCCCTGACCAGCCGGCTCGCGAATGACCCAGGGGCCCAGGCGGGTATCCGGTTCGAGCGTCTTGGGGGCCAACGGCGACGACTGCATGGCCAGGTCAGCCATGTTGCGCACTGAATCATCCAGCAGGGTGACCGTGTGTCCGGTTTCGGTCAATTCCTTTAGCCAGCGACCCAGGCGCGGCAGGCGCCGGACCGTATCTTCCAGCCAGTCAGCTTGCTCGCGCTCGGGCATTTCCAGGTATTGAATCAACAGCTTGTCGATGGCCCGGCGGCGCATCGGGCTGAGGGGGTTGGATGTGTCGACCATGTTGTTCCCTGCTTTCGTTGTCGCCGAATTCCAGCGATTTCGTTTTTGAGATTAGCACCGGCACGTGATGGGCTCATTCCCGGCCATCCACGGCCGACAACCATAGTAATGGGAGGTACTTGCAATGCGTAAATTATTGTTATTGATGCACTTGATTTGCATGACCACGGTCGCCCTGGCTGCGCCAATCACCTACCAGGGCCAGCTTCAGGACGGTTTGGCCCCCTACGCTGGCGGTCCCCTGGAAATCACCTTCAGACTCTATGACCAGGATCAGGGTGGCGCTCCCCTGGCCAGTGAGTCTCATACAGATGTCGAGGTGGTCGATGGTTTGTTCCAGGTCAAGCTGGATTTCGGCAGCGAGGCTTTTTCGGAGACCCCGCGCTATCTTGAGATCGAGATTGGCGGCACGGTGCTCGAGCCACGTCAAGCCATCACGCCGGCGCCGACGGCGCTGAACGTACTCAATATGCCGGATACGGAGGATACCCTGGCCGAACTGGATTGCTCGGCCGGAGAAATTGCCCAGTGGGACGGCAGTCAGTGGGACTGTGCCGTGATCGATGAATCCGACACGCTGGCTGAGCTCTCCTGTGCCAGTGGCGAGATCGCGAAGTGGGACGGGAGTTCGTGGAGCTGCGCAGTTGATGAGAATACGCAATACAGCGCCGCTGATGGACTCGAGCTGACCGGCACGACTTTCTCGCTGGATACCGGGTTCGTCGATGGCCGCTTCTGGAAGATAGGTGGAAATGAATTCCCCAATTCCAACGCCCGCATCCTGGGGACGTTGAACAATAGTCCATTGGAAATTCACGTAGATGGGCGTCGTGCTTTCAGGTTCCAGCCGGCAAGTTTCGGCAACCAGGAGCCTAACCTTGTGGGAGGGCATGAAAGCAATGTGGTACTCGGAACCTCAACTCGCGGGGCGACCATCGCGGGTGGTGGTGAGGAATTCGATGAGCGTGCCAACACCATCTCTGGAAACTGGGGATTCATCGGTGGTGGGAGCGGCAATCTTGTCGAAGGCTCCTACGGCATGGTCGGCGGAGGCCTTGCGAATCGCGCGCTGGATTCGGGCGCTGTGGTCGGCGGTGGGACTCTAAATCAGGCTTCTGGCATGAGGGCAGTGGTTACTGGTGGCTTTCAGAATCAGGCCATCGGTAGTATGTCGGTGGTACCAGGGGGCAGTTTCAATCGTGCCCAGGGTAACCAAAGTTTTGCGGCAGGGGTCAATGCTCGAGCCCTGCATGACAGAAGTTTTGTGTGGTCAAGCATCGCTTCCGATCCCGGCTTTTCATCGACCGGTGAAAATCAGTTTCTGATTGCCGCAGATGGCGGGGTCGGTGTCAATACCAATAACCCGGAGACCGCATTACACGTCGTTGGTGAGGTCGCTACCGATGATCGTTTCGTCAAGGATTACGGCAACGGACTGCAGGGCGCCACCCCGGTTGCCTATGGTTCGATATCGGCAGGCGGGGATGTGGAGTCGCAAGGGAGCACCGACAATTTCTCGGTCGAGTGGGATGACGTTTTCAATCGGTATGTCATCTCGATTGACGATACGAACTATTTCGCCACCACTTTTTCAACGGTCGTTACCGCTCGTGGAGCCTCGCCGCTCGTGGCCACCACTTCCAGCTCGGATACAAATCTGCTTGTGAATATTCACGATTTGCAGGGCCAGCGGGTGCAGGGCAGTTTCGACTTTGTGGTTTTTCAACCATGATGGCCGAGTTGATGTTTGACGATGAGGGCTTGAGGCCTCCGCCCCCCCCCCCGCGCCGGGTTGCTTCAGCGTGTCGGGCGGCCCAATCGGATTGGCTGCGATATGTCGCCGAATTTCATTTACTTCGTTATTGAATGCAGGACCACAATAGAAAACGAAAACCAGGGACGGATATGACTATTTTCAATGACAGCAGGCAATTCAAGTATCAAGCCCGGGAAACCCTGACGGCCAATGTCGGTCCGCTGACGCTGGCGGTTTCGAGCGCGCTGGCCCTTGGGGCAACGCCGGCCCTGGCCGATCAGCGCAATAACGCCATCACAGTCAATTCAATGGTTTCAGGATTTGATGCGAGCGCTTGTTCGCTCAGAGCCGCGATTTTGACCGCCAATACGGGATTGCAGACCAATCTTTGCAATGTGCCGACCGGCAGTCCGGTCACGATCCAGTTCCTGGGCTCGCTGACCGGCACCATCTCGGAGACTTCCGAGATGCAAGTCAATGTGCCGATGGTCATCAACGGGGACAATCGGATCACCGTGGAACTCGACGACGACGACCCGATCTTCAGTGTTGCCGCAGTCGAATCCTTTAAGCTGGAAAACATTGCATTGACCGGCGGCAGCAATGGAGAGGGCGTGGGAGTCGTTTCCGAGTCGCAGCATCTGACGATCAGGAACTCGAGTTTCACGGGGTTCGAATCGGGCTTCATGTCCAGCGCCGTCACCCACGGCCCCATTGTTTCCGACAGCAGCCTTCTGATCGAAAACTCCGAGTTTCGCGACAACTACTCTGAAGGTGACGGCGGCGCAATCCTGGCTGTTTCGTCCGGGTCGGTGAGTATTCTCAATTCCGAATTCACGGACAACGAAGCCAAGTACGATGGTGGTGCGGTGAAGATGACCATCAGCGATGCCGACTCGGTCATACTGACCGGCAATACTTTCGACGGAAATATCGCCGGGCTGGATATTGATGGTGGCAACGGCGGCGCCATCGATTTGAGTGTCAGCAACAGCGAGATCAGCATCGGTGGCAATTTCGTGCTCAATGAGGCCAATGGATCCGGCGGCGCCATTCACGCCAGCCTGGAGGGCGGCAGCCTGGAGTTGGTTGGCGGCGTCCTGCAGCAGAACTATGCCGACTATGGCGGCGGTGGTCTGGCCTTCAGCGCCGACGACGCCGAACTGGAAATCCGCAACAGCGAATTCTATTACAACGCCGGGGCCGGCCGATTCGGCACGACCGATGGATTCGGAGGCGGTGTGCTGATCAGTGATGCCCCGGCTTCCATCGACATCATTCGCACTCCATTCCAGGGCAACCGTGCCTATGCCGGCGCTGGTTTGGCCATCGATGCGCCGAATGCCGGCTCGGGCAGCAAATCATTGAGCTACAGTGAAATGAGCGGCAATGAAATCCAGGGCGGTGGAAACGGGGCCGGCATTTATCTGAACCTGAGCCCGAACCGCTCCTTTACAGTGAGCAATTCGACCCTTTCCAACAATCACGGCGCCGAAGCTGGCGGCGGTATTTTTGTCGCCAGCCAAGATACGGCCCTGAACGTGAAATACTCGACCCTGGCCTATAACGTGGCCGATGACGAGGGCGCCGGTATCGCCATTGGTCCGGCCAGCAGCAATGCGGTCGTTCGCAACAGTATCCTGCAGAACTTCTCGAACTTCCAGCCGCAGGACACCAGCGGCGCCAACATCGGCATCCAGAATTCGCTGATTCGTGGTGCGGCCAACTCTACCTATACCGATAACGGCGGCAATATCGTCAACCAGGACGCGCGCCTGCTGCCCTTGGCCTTCAACGGTGGCCTTGGCGGACAAACCCATCGATTGCGCCCCGACTCGCCGGCGGTGGATGCGGGAGAGCCGGGCACCAACTTGTCGGACTTCGACCAACGCGGCCCCGGCTTTCCCAGAGTCGTTGGAGAGGGCCTGGACATGGGCGCTTTCGAACTGGAAACGGTTGGCGACGAGATCTTTTCTGACCGCTTCGAGTAGGCGGAGAAATTCAGAGGCGCCCTCGCCAGGTCAACGCCTGGTGAGGGCGCTCACCACTTCGTCAAGCGGGATCTCCCGGCCCTCTCCGCCGCGTCGGCGGTATTCGACGATGCCGTTGTCAAGGCCGCGGTCGCCGATGACCAGTTGATGCGGGATGCCGATCAGTTCGGCATCGGCGAACATCACACCGGGCCTGAGCGGGCGGTCGTCGAGCAGCACTTGCAGCCCGGTCTGGCCAAGTTGCTCGTAAAGCTGGTCGGCCAGTTCGCGCACCCGGTGAGACTTCTTGGCGTTCATGGGCAGAATGACGACATCGAACGGCGCCATCGGCTCTGGCCAGATGATGCCCTTGTCGTCGTGGTTCTGCTCGATGGCCGCGGCCACGATGCGCGACACGCCGATGCCGTAACAACCCATGGCCGGGTGGATGGCGCGGCCGTTTTCGTCCATGACCACGGCGTTCATCGATTCGGAATACTTGCGTCCCAACTGAAAGATATGGCCGACCTCGATGCCGCGGATCAGCTCGAGGGGTCCGGAGCCGTCAGAGGCCGGGTCGCCGGCGACCACGTTGCGGATATCGGCCACCTCGGGCAGGTCCGCGTCACGCTCCCAGTTGATGCCGAAATAATGCTTGTCGTCGATGTTGGCGCCGGCGCCGAAATCACTCATCAGTGCGACCTGTCGATCGACAATGCAGGGAATCGGCAGCTTGACCGGCCCCAGGCTGCCGGGACCGGCGCCGATGGCTTTTCTGATTTCCTCTTCGCCGGCCATGCGTAGCGGGCTGGCCACCTGGGCCAGCTTTTCGGCCTTGACTGCGTTGAGTTCATGATCACCGCGCACCAGCAGGGCGATGAAGTCATGGCCGGATTCTTCAGTCGCCTCGACCACCAGGGTTTTGACGGATTTCTCGATCGGCAGATTGAAGCCCTCGACCAGATCGGCAATGGTTTTTGCATTCGGGGTGTCGACCAGGCGCATCTCCTCGGTGGCTTCGGCGCGCTCGCCTTGTGCCACTGCCTCGGCCATCTCGACGTTGGAGGCATAGTCACCGCCCGGCACATGGGCGATCTGGTCTTCGCCGGAGTCAGCCAGTACGTGAAACTCGTGGCTGACCGCGCCGCCGATGGCGCCGGAATCGGCGGTCACCGCCTTGAACTTCAGCTCCAGGCGCTCGAAGATGCGCGTGTAGGTGTCGTACATGACCTGGTAGTAACGGCCCATGCAGTCTTCGTCGATATGGAAGGAATAGCCGTCCTTCATCAGGAATTCGCGCGCGCGCATGACACCGAAGCGCGGCCGGATTTCATCGCGGAATTTGGTCTGGATCTGGTAAAAACAGATCGGTAGCTGCTTGTAGGAACGGATTTCGGCGCGCGCAAACTCGGTGATCACTTCCTCGTGGGTGGGGCCGAAGGCGAACTCGCGCCCGGCCCGGTCCGACATTTTCAAAAGCAACGGGCCGAAGTCGTCCCAGCGCCCGGTTTCCTGCCACAACTCGGCCGGTTGCACCGACGGCATCAGCATTTCCAGGCTGTCGGCGCGGTCCATTTCCTCGCGCACCACCTGTTCGACCTTGCGCAATACCTTCAGCCCCAATGGCGTCCAGGTGTAGATGCCCGAGGTCAGCTTGCGGATCATGCCGGTGCGCAGCATCAACTGGTGCGAGACGATTTCGGCATCGGCCGGGACTTCACGCTGGGTGGCCAGGTGGAAAACGGAGGCTTTCATGGCGTATTTTTCGCTCAGGTGAATGGTTAAACCGGCAATGATAGCAGTCTGGCCGACGCGACGAGGCCGGAACGCGGCCGGTTTGAGTGCTATCCTTGCGGTCCCGTTGACATTGCCAGCCAGCATGAGTGACGACAAGCCGCAGCGCAAAATGGCCAAGGGCGCATTTCTGCTGCCGAATATCTTTACCACCCTGGCCCTGATGGCCGGCTTCTATGCCATCGTCGCCGCCATCGAGGGCGAGCCGGTGGCCGCCTCCATCGCCATCATCATTGCCGGGGTGCTCGACGGGGTGGATGGTCGTGTCGCCAGAATGACCAATACCCAGTCAGAGTTCGGCGTCCAGTACGACTCCATGTCCGACATGGTGTCGTTCGGTATTGCCCCGGCGGTTTTGGTCTTTACCTGGGCGCTGGGCGACCTGGGTCATCCGGATACCATGGCTGACAAGATGGGCTGGCTGGGCGCGTTTTTCTTCACCGGCTGCGCGGCCCTGCGTCTGGCCCGCTTCAATACCCAGGCCGGGGTCGCCGACAAGCGTTATTTCCAGGGTCTGGCCAGCCCGGCGGCTGCCGGCACCCTGATTGCCACCATCTGGTTCTGCGTCAGCCGCGAGATCGAGCCCGAAACCGTGGCCTGGCCGATGCTGCTGTTGACCCTGTTCCTGGGCACCCTGATGGTCTCAAGGGTGCGCTATTTCAGTTTCAAGGGACGCGAGGCGACTGACCGCGTGCCCTTTGCCTCGCTGTTCGTGCTGCTGGTCATTCTGGTTCTGCTGGCGCTCGATCCACCCGCGGTGCTGTTTACCCTCGGGGCGATCTATGTCACTTCCGGGCTGGTGGTGACCGCGCACGGGCGCTACCGGCAACAACGCCGACGTCGGCGCGAGGACAAGCAAGGGGATCTCGATGGGCATTCGTGATCGCGCCTCCCTGCAACGCCTGGGCGACATGGGCATCGAGGTCTGGCGGTTGCGCCAGCCCGGATCGTTCAAGCGACCCCCATCGGTCGAAGCCGGTGATGCGGACTGCCGGCCGCGCATTCGGCTGTCGTCCGGTGACGGCGATTGGCTGCTGGTCCGGCGAGCGCCTTGGCGGGGCAGTCACGAAGCGCTCGTTGCCGATATCATGGCGACCATCGGCCCGGAGCGCTGCCGTTTCGGTCAGTGGTCGAAAGACACATCCTCCGGCGAAGGGATCGACGAACTGGCCGAACGCGGCATCAAACATATTCTCTGCTTCGGCCGCCCGGAAAATCCGCCGGATTGGCCGCAGCTTATGGTGGCGCCTGCACTCGACGAGCTGGCCGGTGATCCCGAGGCCCGCCGTGAGCTTTGGCGGATGATGTCGCCGCGGATCAGGCGATAAGCCATGGCCGCTGTCCTCGAACCCAGCCTGTCCATCCGTCCCATGCAACGTGGCGACCTGTCCGCGGTGGTTGCGCTGGAAAAGGCCAGCTATCCCTTTCCCTGGCCGCGCGGCATATTTTCCGACTGTCTGCGAGTCGGTTATCGCTGCCATGTCATCGAGGTCGATGGCTGGCTGGCCGGCTACACCGTCGTGTCAATGGCTGTTGACGAGGCTCATCTGCTCAATCTGTGCATCGACCCGGACCGGCGTCGTCAAGGCCTGGCGACGGTCATGCTCGACCATGTCCTGCGCGAGGCACGCATTGCCGACATGGATCGATTGTTCCTGGAAGTGCGCCCATCCAACCGCGCCGCGGTGGCCCTGTATCGACGCCACGGGTTCCAGGTGATCGGACGGCGCCCGGGCTACTATCCGGCTGCCGAGGGGCGCGAAGATGGCATGGTCATGGTGTTGCACCTGGATGCGGACCGTGGCTGAACAGGTGCTTAGAGTTGCCGCGGCCCAGATCGCGCCGGTCTGGCTGGATCGAGCGCGAACACTGGACCGGGCCATCGAAGTCATCGACCAGGCTGCGGTATCCGGGGTCGAGCTGGTGGCTTTCGGAGAATGCCTGGTGCCGGGTTATCCCTTCTGGGTCGAGCGCACCGACGGGGCCCGCTTCGACAACGCCATGCAAAAGGATTTGTTCGCCCATTATGTCGACCAGGCCGTGACCATCGAGGCCGGTTACCTCGACGCGATTTGCGAGGCCGCCCGCCGAAACGCCATTACCGTGGTGCTGGGGATTCTCGAACGCCCCGATGAGCGCGGTGAGAGTGTCTATGCCTGTGCCGTCAGCATCAGCCAGCGTGGCGAGATCGTGGCTCGACAACGCAAGCTCATGCCTACCCATGAAGAACGCCTGGTCTGGTCCATCGGCGATGGCCATGGTCTGCGCACTCACCGGGTAGGCGCTTTCACGGTCGGCACGCTCAACTGCTGGGAAAACTGGATGCCGCTGGCAAGAACCAGCCTGCAGGCACAGGGCGAGGATCTGCACGTGGCCATATGGCCCGGCAACCCCAGAAATACCCGCGAGATCACGCGCTTCATGGCGCTGGAAGGTCGCAGCTTTGTGCTGTCGGTTGCCGGCCTGATGCGCGATCAGGACCTGCCCGATGAGATTCCTCATGCAAAAGCACTCAAGGCCGCCGCTGCCGACATGCCCTGGGCCGCCGGCGGCTCGTGCCTGGCCGGCCCCGATGGCCGCTGGCTGATCGAGCCGGCCAACACGGAAGGGCTGCTGATTGCCGAGATCAACGCCCGCGATGTTCGCCGCGCCCGTCAGAACTTCGACCCCACCGGCCACTACTCCCGCCCGGATGTCTTCCGGCTCAGCGTCAATCGTGAGCGACAGCGGATCGGAGATTTCTCGGATGAATGACCCGTCAGCCTTTCAATCGAGTCACGACTTCACCCTGTCTGTTGCTGACCATCGGGATGGTCAGCATGGTGCTGGCGGCTGCCATCAACAACAGCGCGGTAAACATCTCTGCGCTGATGATGTGCTGATCGAGCAGGATGTTGGCGAAGATGATCATGATCAGCGCCTTGGTCTGGAGTAGCCAGCCGACCACCCGGGCCTGACCCGGCGGCCAGCCGAGGATGCGTCCGGCCATGTGGACTCCGGTCAGTTTGCCGGCCACGGCGGCCACCAGCAGTGCCAGGGCAATGACCAGCACCGCAATGCCACCGAGATCCCACTCGGTTCGAAGACCGGTCGAAAGGAAGAACACCGGCATCATGATCAACAGCAGGTGATGGCGCAGACGATCGAGTTTGTCCTGGCCGAACCATTCGTTTTCCAGCACCGCGCCGGCCAGAAAGGCGCCGACCATGTAGTGCAGTCCGGCCCAGTCCGCGGCCAGTGCGCACAGCGCCAGCCAGATCAGGGCGATGAACCAGCGGTCGGGTTCGGGCAGACGCGGCAGGCCCTTGCGCATGGCCAGCGCCGCCAGAACGAAACCGGCCACGAAAGTCGCCTGCTTGCCCATGCGTTCATAGTCGAGCAGGATCAGCGCCAGCACCCCCCAGATGGCGATATCGTCCAGGCTTGCATAGCGCAGCACACGCTGGCCCAGCGGCTTTCTGAGAATGTCGATCTTTTCCATCAACAAGATCAGAATGGGCAGGGCGGTGACCGCGCAGGCCATGCCGATGCCGGCCACGAACTGCCAGGGCTGGGCGTTGATGCCCATCCAGGCCGGGTTGTGCATCAGGACGCCAATGCCGACCACGGCCCCGAATGCGATCGGTGTGAATAGCGCAAACGAGGCAGTCACCACACTGTCGCGCCGATGGGTCCAGGCTTGCGGCAGGTCCAGCTCCAGCCCGGCAATCCAGACGAACAGGATCACCCCCCAGGTGGCAATCCCGCCCAGCATCAGGGTGACCTCGGGGGTGAAAACGGTACGGTGGAGCTCCGGAAGAACAGCCCCGAGCAGACCCGGTCCGAGCGCGATGCCGGTCAGGATCTGAACCACGACCAGCGGCGCCCAGCGATCGGTACGCCCCAGTCGCCAGATCAGCCAGGGCACGGCCAGCACAATGACCAGCGCCAGTAGCAGCTTTTCGGTCACGGACATGATTCGGGCAATGCACTCGGATCAAAGGCCGGCATGATAGCCGCTAACGATCCGTGATGCTTGTTTTCAGTCACTCATATCCAGGCGTAACCAGGCGGCGGCCCGTTGCAGGTCGCGATAGACCGTTCTTCTTGAAATCGATTTGATCGAAGCAATCTCGTCGGCGGTGTAGCCGGCAAAGAACCGAGCGCTGACCGTGTCGGCCAGGTCCGGGTCGATGCGCTCCAGCCTCTCAAGCGCAGATTCCATGTCCAGCACACTGGCGGCCTCGCGCTCGCTGGTGTCCATCAGGGATTGGTCGTCAATGGGTTCATGCGGGGCGCCGGCGCCACGTTTGCCGGCCAGCTTGCGTCGGGCATGATCAACGATGATCTGGCGGATGGCCCGGCCCATCAAGCGCATCAGGTGAGCCCGGTTTTCGATGTTGTGATCGTCACTTCCGTCACGAAAGATCTTCAGAAAGGCTTCGTGCACCAGGGCGGTGGTGCGCAGGGTTTCTCCGGCCCGCATTTCAAAGCGCTTGTTGTGAGCCAGGCGATGAATGTCGGCATAAACCAGCCGTGATAGTTTCTCCATGGCCTCAGGCTGGTCCTGGAGCTGATCGAGTAGTTGGGTGACCTGTTCGTTTTCCGATGTGTTCATCTCAATCATCGCTCACGGCATGTTTCCGCCAGTGGTCGATCTGCTCGGCAAGCCTGGCGTGGGGTCCGAAGCGCTCGTTCCAGCGGGTATGCACCTCGACCAGGAACTCCGCACTCTCGAGCGTTCTGGGGTGATCCTTGCCCAGGGTGTCAACAAGAATACTGTAGGCTGACGCGGCCGTGCCGCTTGCCCGTGGATAATCGGCCAGGGCCTTGAGTATCCGAGCGTGAACCATCTTGAATGCCGCGGTCAGCCAGTTCTCTTCTCCCATGTACGCCCTGACCACGGCGATATTCTCCGCACTGAGTCGCCCGGCGCCGGCCAGGTTGCCGGAAAGCTTCTTGTTTCGGGCAAGATTGAAAGCCGCCCCCAGCGTCTTGCGATGCGTCGGTCCGTGCTGGTCCTCGGCAACGGCCAGGGCGCGTCGATACAACGCTCCCGCCTCTTTCAGTTGGCCCGTACTGGTCAGATTCAGGGCCAGGTGCCCCATTGAAATATAACTGTCGCGGTGTTGCTCGCCGAGCACTCGAATGCGGCCTTCAAGCGCTCGTCGGTGCAGGGTTTCGGCTTCTTCAGGGCGACCCTGCCGATCAATGGCGACGGCCAGGTTGCTCAGTGATCGCAAGGTCTCCGGATGATTACTTCCGAACATGGCGGAATAGGACGCATATACCTGACGATGCGTCTCCTCGGCCTCTTCGAATTGACCCAGATCACTGAAAGTGATGCCGAGATTGTTGAGCGATTGCAGGGTATCGCGGTGATGTTCGCCCAATGTCTCGCGACGCCCCTGCGCCGACTGCTGCAAGTACTCGACGGCATCGGCCGGACGTCCCCGGTGAATCATCAGCAAACCCAGGGTATTGAGTGTCAACAGGGTATCGGCATGCGCGCCCCCCAATGCGCTTTCCTGGCCTTCCAGCGCGGCGCGCAACGTTTGCTCGGCCTTGTCATGGCGTTGTCGAAGCCGATGTAATTCGCCAATCGCACTCAAGGTTCTGAGGGTTTGTGAATGTTGCTCACCCAGAACCTCGCGCTGGCGCTCGAGCGTGGGTTCAAGATACCGTTTGCCCCGGTCGTGTTCATCCAGACCGAGATAAAGCCTTCCGAGATGACTCGCCGAATACAGGGTGTCGGGGTGATCGCGGCCCAGCTCGTCGCTGCGAATTCGATAAGCGCGCTGCTGAGGGTTCAGGGCCGCCTGGCGTCGGCCCAGATGGACCTGGGTCTCTGCCATGGCCTGCAGCAGGCGGGCCTGGACCAGAGGCTGGTCGGCAAATTGCGCATCAATGCCGTCCAGTGTGGCGGTGAACACACCCTTGTCCAGGCTTTCCAGCGCGACATCGGTGAAATTGATGTCGGCCAGCGAGGCCTGGAATTGATTGATCTGTTCGGATTCTCCGGCAGCTTGGGAGTGACCATCCGTTGCCTGTTCGGTGTACTGATCAATCACTGCCTGACGCGTCACCGCTCCAAGGTACTCGGGATTGACAAGGCCCAGCTGATTGGCCTGGAAACCGGCGACTTGCTCGAGTTCCACTGCCCGGGCATGGGCCTGGGCCTGACCCACCTCCGCTGCCTGCCAGGCGCGATCGGCCTGCAGGTACAGCGAGGTGGTGGCAACCAGGCCGCTGGTCAGCGCGATCATGGTTGCGGCGATGCCTCCGGTCAGCACCGGATTGCGGCGAATCAACCGATTCAGTCGATAGCTTCGGCTGTCCGGCATGGCCCGGAGCGGGTAATGCCGCCGAAAACGCTTCAGGTCATCGAGCAACTCGCCGCATCCATGATAGCGGTTTTCGGGCTCTGCGGCGCAGGCCTTGCCGATCAACGCCGACAGTTCACGCGGGCGTTCGATGGCCTTGCCCGAGAGGGATGCTTCGAGATCGTCCAGATCTTTCGGCAGGGTTGTTTCGGTCAGCAGCCAGAACAGCAGGGCGCCAAGCGACCAGATATCGCTGTCGGGCGTGACGGGTTCACCAGCCAGTTGTTCCGGAGCCGCAAATGCCGGTGTGAGCGCGCGCATGCGTTTGCCCTGATCTTGGGTATTGGCCAGCCTGGCGACTCCGAAGTCCATGACTTTCGCCCGGTCCTCCGGATTGATGCGTACATTGTTGGGTTTGATGTCCCCGTGCACGATCAGGCGTTGATGTGCGTGGCCGATGGCCTCGACGACTTGTTCGAACAGGTCCAGTTTTTGCTCGAAGCCGGGGCCGCAGGATGCAAGCCAATCGCTCAGGTCTTCGCCATCGACCCATTCCATGACCAGAAATGGTCCGGCCTGTTGGTCCAGCCCGGCATCGAGCAGGCGGGTGAATCCGGGGTGATTGACGCGAGCCAGTAGGCGGCACTCCTGCTGGAGATGCTCGCTCAAGCCATGGCCGCGAAGTTTGAGCAGTTTGATGGCGACTTCCATTTCGAAGGCGCCATCGGCACGCTCGCCGCGATAGACCGTGCCCATGCCGCCCTCGCGGAAGTCTTCGGACACTTGCCACGGCCCGAGGCGATGGCCGGCATCAAGTGTTCGCGTTGGCTCATCACTGCCGCGAGCCAGTGCTTCACCGGCCAACCGGGTGAAGGATTGATCCAGCAGACTGACGGTTTGCGAACGCTCGATCAGCATTTCCAGCCACCGCGAAAGCCTTGGCCAGCGTTGTTGGCAGTTTGCGAGAAAAGCGGCTTGCTGTTCGACCGGCTGTTCGAGGTAGCTGGCCAGCAGTTTGTCCAATGCTCGCCGGCGCGTGTCGGTCAAGCTGGATCTCTGCATTGTCGGCACGCTCCCATACAGCGCCCGGTGAATGCTTGCTCGAGCGCTGGCACTTGATATTCTCTGCTCGCCAGTCTAACAAGACTGTTGGTGGGGCAACAGAATCACGGTGAATCTGCAATCCTCCGACCACTGGCCGGAGGCGTCGGGTCGGAGCTGTCCAGGTTTTCTTGTCAGAGTTTTTTGAGCTTGTCGATCTGGCTGGTCAGCTCAGTGACTTTCGCCTGATGTTCGCTTTTTCGGCTGCGTTCCTTTTCGACCACCTCGGTCGGAGCGTTGCTGACGAATTTTTCGTTGGCCAGCTTTCTTTCCACGGCACTCAGACCCTTGTGTTCCCGCTCAAGCTGTTTTTCCAGCCGGACCAGTTCCTCGCGGATATCGATCAGGCCGGCCAGGGGGATCAGCAGGCGCAGGTTGCCGGCCAGTGATGTTGCGCAGTCGCTGCTGTCTCGCTCCGGTCCCACCTTTTCGATCCGCTCCAGCCGAGCCAGTCGCATGATCAGTTCTTCGAAGCGTTGCAGGCGTTCGTGGTCTTGTTCGCTGCCTTCCTGGACCAGCAATGGCATGGGTTTGCCCGGGGCCAGGTTGAGCTCGGTGCGCGCTGAACGAATCGCCGAGATGACACTCTTGAGCCATTCGGCATCGGCCTCGGCTTCCTCATCGATCAGGCCGGCCTCCGGCCAGGCAGCGGTCATGATGGTTTCGCCTTCGACTCCGGATGGCACGCGAACCTTGTGCCAGATTTCCTCGGTAACAAACGGAACAAGGGGGTGGAGCAGTCGCAGGGTGGTCTCCAGCACCGTGGCCAGCGTGTGCCGCGTGGCCCGTGCGGTTGCCGGATCACGGGCTTCATTCTCCTCGAACAGCGCCGGCTTGGACAGTTCCAGGTACCAGTCACAGAACTCGTGCCAGACGAATTCGTACAGAGCCTGGGTCGCCAGGTCGAAGCGGTAATCGGCCAAGTGTTCATCGACCGCGGCGATGGTTCGTGACAAGCGCGAGAAGATCCAGCGTGACAGGGTATCCAGTTCGCTGGCTTCCGGCGCGGGCAGACGGGTCTCGCCGACGTTCATCAGGGTGAAGCGGGCGGCATTCCAGAGTTTGTTGAGAAAGTTGCGGTAGCCCTCGCAGCGAGCCAGATCGAACTTGATGTCGCGACCATGGCCGGCCAGGGCGGCAAAGGTAAAGCGCAGGGCATCGGCGCCAAAGGCCGGGATGCCATCGGGGAATTCCTCACGCGTAACTTTCTCGATCTTGCTGGCCAGTTGCGGTTGCATCATGGCACTGGTGCGCTTGTTCACCAGGCTGTCCAGGTCGATACCGTCGATCAAGTCCAGCGGGTCCAGGATATTGCCGCGGGACTTGGACATCTTGTGCCCCTCGCGGTCACGAATCAGGCCGGTGATGTAGACCTGCTCGAACGGCACCTTGCCGGTGAAATGGCCGGTCATCATGATCATGCGCGCCACCCAGAAGAAGATGATGTCGAAGCCGGTAATCAGGACCGAGGTCGGCAGGTAGCGATCGAATCCTTCCGAGGCCATGCGGTCCGGGTCGGGCCAGCCAAGGGTGGAATGCGCCCACAAGGCCGACGAGAACCAGGTCTCCAGAACGTCGTCATCCTGAGTCAGTGCGACTTCACGACCCAGGTCGTGCTTGTTGCGAATCTCGTCTTCGTTGCGGCCCACGTAGATGTTGCCCTTATCGTCGTACCAGGCCGGGATGCGATGGCCCCACCAGAGCTGGCGTGAAATGCACCAATCCTGAAGGTTTTCCATCCAGTGACGGTAGGTGTTGATCCAGTTGCCCGGCACGAATTCGACCTGACCGGATTCGACCGCGGCCAGGCCCAGTCGACCCAGCTTGTCCATGCGCACGAACCACTGATCGGTCAGATACGGTTCGATGATCTGTCCCGAGCGGTCACCGCGCGGGACGACCATGGCGTGCGGTTTTTCCTCGACCAGCAGCCCCATGGCCTTGAGGTCCTCGATGATTCGCGCACGCGCCTCGAAGCGATCAAGGCCGCGATAAGCCGCAGGGCTGTTGTCATTCAGGGTGGCTGTCGGGGTGAAGATGTTGATTGGCTCGAAGTCATGACGCTGACCGACTTCCCAGTCATTGAAATCATGCGCCGGTGTGATCTTGACGCAGCCGGTGCCGAATTCGGGATCGACATAGTCATCGGCAATCACCGGAATGCGGCGGCCGGTCAGCGGTAGCTCGACGGTCTGGCCGACCAGTTCGCGGTAACGATCATCGTCGGGATGCACGGCCACGCATACATCGCCGAGCAGGGTTTCCGGACGGGTGGTGGCGACCACGACATCCCCCTTGCCGTCGGTGCGCGGATAGCGGATCGACCACAGCTTGCCCTGCTCATCATGATTGATGACTTCCAGATCTGAAATCGCGGTTTGCAGGACCGGATCCCAGTTGACCAGGCGCGGACCGCGGTAGATCAATCCTTCATCGTGCAGGCGGATGAAGGTTTCCATGACCGCCTCGCTCAAGTCGGCATCCATGGTGAAGCGCTCGCGCGACCAGTCGGCCGAGGCGCCGAGCCGGCGCATCTGCGAGGTGATGGTGGCGCCGGACTCGCCTTTCCACTGCCAGACCCGATCGATGAAATCCTCGCGTGAATACGTATCGCGTCGGCCGCCTTCGGCCTCGATCTGGCGGGTGACCACCATCTCCGTGGCGATCCCGGCATGATCGACACCGACCTGCCACAAGGTATCGCGTCCACGCATGCGCTGATAGCGGATCAATGCATCCATCAGGGTGTGCTGGAAGGCATGCCCCATGTGCAGCGTGCCGGTGACATTCGGCGGTGGCAGAAGAATGCAGTAGGGTTCACCCCGACCGCTTGGCTTGAAACAGCCACTCCGATCCCACTGGTCATACCAGCGTTGTTCGATTAGGTGAGGGTTATAGGTCTTGTCCATGTCGGTTTGTCGTTACAAGCTTGTTGGGCCAGCGGGCCGATCATGAAGGTTTCAGGTTTCAGGTTTCAGGGTTCAGGGCGGGCTTTGATCATGCCTTCCCTGAAACCTGAACCCTGAAACCTGAACCCTCATTTCAGTACATGATGATGCACTTCCGCGCCACGCTCCTTCCATGCCATCCAGCGCTCGCGCAAGCGGGCCTTGATGGACTCATCGGCTGGAACGAGCTCGAGTATGCGTTCGAATTGTCCGCCCGGCAGTGGCGCGTGTGCATCGAGATTGATCAGGACATCGGCGCTGTCGGGGGCATCTTCAAGTAACTGGATCGGCGCCTCGGGCTGATTGATGCCATGGGGCAGAAATCGACCCTCCGGTTGCGCCCACAAGCGCTCATCGAGATCGGCGAGCCGGGCGCGCTCGGCAACCACCGCGATTCGTTTCGATGCCGGCCAGGCTCGTCCGATCAGGACACCGGCCACGAACAACGGGTCGGTGAAGCGGCCGGACATTTCGTAGAAGTCTACCCGCACGGGACTCGGGACGCGCTATTTGCCCGCTCAGCCGCCGGCATGGCTTTCCAGCCACTGCACCAGCATGCCGACCGGGCGGCCGGTCGCGCTTTCCGGTTTGCCCCATCGCCAGGCAGAGCCGGCAATATCGATATGCGCCCAGCGCTGTCCCTCGGCAAAGCGCGCCAGCAGGCAAGCCGCCGTGATCGAACCGGCCGGCATGCCGCCGAGGTTCTTCATGTCGGCAAAAGGCGTCTCGATCTGTTCCTGGTACTCGTCCCAAAGCGGCAAGCGCCAACCACGATCGGCGGCTTCCAGTCCGGCGGCGAGCAATTCCTCGGCCAGCTCATCATTCTGGGTCATGATGCCGCTGGCATGGTGACCCAGGGCGACCACGCAGGCCCCTGTCAGGGTGGCGATATCCACCATGGCGGCTGGCTTGAGTTCACGACCGGTCCAGTAGATTGCATCCGCCAGGATCATGCGTCCCTCGGCATCGGTATTGTGGACCTCGATGGTCTTGCCGGACAGGGCAGTGATGACGTCACCGGGTCGATAGGCCTTGCCGTCGGGCATGTTTTCGACGGCGGCCACCACGCCCTCGACATTGATGGGAAGTTTCAGACGCGCGGCGGCCTCCAGTGCTCCAATGACCGATGCCGCACCGCACATGTCGAACTTCATCTGTTCCATCAAGTCGCGCGGCTTGATGGAGATTCCTCCGGTATCGAAGGTCACGCCCTTGCCGACCAGGGCCAGCGGCGCATCGCCTTCCTTGCCGCCCTTCCAACTCAACCGGATCAGTCGCGGCGGATTGATGCTGCCCCGACCGACAGCCAGCAGGGAGCGCATGCCGATCTCTTCCATCTGCTGTTCATCGAGAATCTCGACATTCAACCCTGGATGTTCGGCAGCGATCCGCTCGGCGGTTTCGGCCAGGTAAATCGGTGTGCAGATATTCGGAGGCGCGTCACCCAGGTCGCGACAGCGCTGAATGCCGGCCGCGATGGCTTCGGAACGCGAAAGTACTTCTTCCAGATTGTCGCCGGCCGGAAATGACACCATATCGGTTGCTGGCGGCGCATCGTCGTCGGTTTTCTTGGTTGCCGAATAAATGTAGTCCGAATGCGCCAGGGCCAGGCACGCCTGGTGAACTTTCCAGTCGGTGCCGCGATCAGAAACCCCTACCTCGGCAAGCAGACAATGTGCGTTCCTTGCATGGGACTGGCGAAGCGCCTTGCCGGCGGCCTGAGCGGCCCTGACGAATGCCGGGCCGTCGAGTTTTTCGCTCTTGCCCATGCCGACCAGCAGCAACCGGGACGCTTCAATGCCGCTCGGGTCATGAAGCATCAGGGTTTTGCCGACTTTTTCGGGCAGTTCGCCTTTCGATTTCAGCCGCTCGAGCAGCCCCCCGGTCGCGCTGTCAATGGTCGACAATGTTGAATCGAACGCCTGATCCTTGATCAGGCCGACGATCAGGCAATCGCAGTCGAGCTTGCCTGCCTGCTCACGGGTGGTTGTAAACTGCATGCTGATGATGTCCTTTTCTGAAGTGCTGATAATCGGGCAAGCGAGGAATTCGCCATTCTGACCAAACATTGTAACCGGCGCGCAGCCCTGTGTTGATCCTGCAACGCTATCTGTTTCGCGAGGGTTTGCTGGCCAGTGTCCTCAGCCTGCTGATTCTGGCCGGCGTCGTGCTGGCCCTTTTTCTGGCCGAGATTTTTGGTGACGCGGCCCAGGGTCGCCTGCCGACCGGCGGCATTATGCTGATGCTGCTCTTGCGCATGCCCGAGGCGGTGTTGCTGGTTGGGCCACTGGCTTTGCTGACCGGCTTGTTGCTCTCGCTCGGCCGGTTGAACGAGCAGGCAGAGCTGGTCGTGATGCGTTCTAGTGGTGCGACATTCCTGTCATCGCTGATTCCGGTCGCAATGTTGAGCATCATGTGGGCCACGATGTTGCTTGTGGTTTCCGGCTGGCTGTCTCCATTGGCCAGTGAGCGCAGCAGCGATCTGCTTGCCGATGCCGCTCGCCAGGCACTGGTGGCCGGTTTGCAGCCGGGCCAGTTCGAGACTCTGGATGATGGGCGATTGACAATTTATGTCGGTTCGGTCGATCGAGCCGATGGCCGCTTGCATGATGTTTTCATTCGTCACAATGATCCCGACCATCCGGAGGTGCTCGGGGCCGCCGAGGGTCGCATCTGGATCGACGAGCTGGATGACAAACGCTACCTGTCCCTGATCGATGGTTTTCAGGTTCGCCATGGCTCGGATCCGGCTCAAGCCGGTGTGCGCGAAATACAGTTTGCCCGCAACGACATCCGTCTGCCGGACCCGGTTTCCGGAGGGGGCGCGGAGGGTGAGTTGGCCCGAACATTGCCCCAGCTGACTCCACCGCAAAGCCCCATGGAGCGCCGGGAATGGCACTGGCGGCTGGCTCCGCCGCTTGCCGCCCTGATGCTCGCCCTGTTGTCTTTGCCACTGGCTCAGCGAATGCCCCGTCAGGGCCGTTTCGGTCCGATGATTCTTGCCCTGGCCATCTACCTGGCCTACAGCAATGCCATTCATGTCGGACTGGTCATGATGGAGCAACGCGAAGCCCCTTCGGGTCCGGGGCTGTGGCCCATCCATGCAGCACTGCTGGTGCCGACAATCTGGTTGTTGTACCGGCAAAGGCAGCGATGGTAATGCCTGGAATACTGACCCGATACGTCATCGGACGAGTAATGATGGCGACCATCCTGGTCGCCATGCTGCTGGTCGGAATCTATACGTTGATCGAATTTCTTCGTGAGGCCCGCACGCTCACCGGTGACTATGGCGTGATGCAGATGGTCGTGTACCTGCTGCAAACGACACCTCGCAGACTGGTTGACGTCTTTCCCTTTGCCGCCTTGATCGGAACATTGATGGGCATGGGCACCCTGGCGTCCGGAAACGAGTTGGTCGCCATGCGTGCGGCCGGTTTTGATCGTCGACAGTTGACCATCAGGGCGTTGTTGGCGATCGGTACCTGCCTGGTCGTGCTGGTGTGGTTGTCTGACCAGGTGGTTCCCGGGCTGGAAGCCAGTGCCCAGGCCGAGCGACAACAGGCCCGCGCCGGTCAGGTTTATCTCGGACGCGCGGGTGTCTTGTGGTTGCGAGATGGGGAACATGTGGTGCGAATCGGCCATTCGGCCTGGACATCCGAAGATGAGCTGGAGTTCGGGGATGTCGTGATTTACGCGGTCGGAGATGGCATGCGTCCTTATCAGGTGACGATTGCCGAGCATGCTCGTCATGATGGAAGTGAGTGGCTGCTCAGGCAGGCGGTCAGTCGTTCCCTTAGCGAGGCGGATCAGGCCGAGCACCATGAGCAGATTCAACTGAAATCCGGTTTGAGCAGAGAGTTGTTCTCGGCCTCGGTCAGTCGGCCGCGCATGTTGTCGTTACGCGACCTGCATGAAATGATGAATTTTCTGCGCAGGAATGATCTTGATGTGGAGGCATACGAGCAGGCATTCTGGGGCAAGGTCATGTTTCCCGTTTACGTGTTGTCGATGGTGCTGGTTGGCTTGCCCTTCGTGTTCCGTCATGCCCGCCAGGGCGGGTCGGGTTTGAATCTTTTTGCCGGCGTCTCGCTCGGGCTTTTGTTTTTTGTGTCGATGCGGCTTGCCCAGGGTGCCGCAGTGATCGTGCCTGTACCGATGTGGGTGAGCGCGATGTTGCCGGCGGCTTTGTTCATTCTGCTGGCCGGACTGCTGCTCAAGCGGATCTGAAATCTTTCATTGTTTTCCTGAAGGCCGCTTCCGGGTGATGAGAAACGTGCCTGAGGCCAGGTCATGCCAGGTGGCCCGACGCGGATGAAAAATGCTCCAGATGAATCCGAGTCCAAAGCTGAACAGCGACGCCACCGCGACGACGAATCGCACGAGTGTGGCAGTCCAGCTGATCACGGGTTGACGAGCAATCAGTCGAACGTTCCAGGCCTTCATGCCGAGCGTTTGACCCTTGCGCCAGCAGATCGCGAAATAAAGCCATGCAACGATCAGGAGATAGATCTGGAAGAGGGGGTTACCGGGAGTGACGGCTGCATCCAGCGGGATGATCACGATGATGGCTGCAATCATCCACAGCGCAATCAGCAGCAAGCCGTCGTATATCATGACGGCCATGCGTCGAAGTAGTCGACATGGCTCGGATGGTGCTGCATCCGACGGGTTCAAGGGTTGGGTATCCAGTGTCATTGATCGTTTTTGGTCGGGCGTTTTACTGGGTGCGAGTTCGGCAAGCACATGTTGATTTCCATTCTACTGATTAACGACCTCATTGGTCACTGACCCTGCATGCATCATGAATCACTCAGCCTTGGCTGCTCGATCAGAGCTGATTGGTGACAGACTCGAACTTGCCTCTTTGCAACTTTATGCCCGCGAAAACTTTAAACGTGAACGGAATTATCGTAAAGTGAACAAGGCAGCTCCTGAATGGGTTTATCATGTAAGGGAGGCCAGTGGCCGTTGATGCGGTCCGTAGCTTGACATTGTTCACGACCTCAGGAGGTCTATTCCATGCAAACCAATGAAGAAACCAGACTTGAACAGCAGTCGCCGGATACGGGTGCCACGGCCGTAGCCACCCCGGAGGCGCCTGCGGCACCGACCGCGGGCAAGGCTGCCAAGAAGAA
>SLKT01000074.1 GCA_007134485.1 Wenzhouxiangella sp.
CGCTCGATGCGCATGTCGACCACCTTGGGTCGCCCGATCAGGATCGGTTTGGCCAGGCCATCATCAACAATCGTCTGCACGGCGCGCAGCACGGTTTCTTCTTCACCCTCGGCCAGTACCACCCGTTTCGGATTGGCGCGGGCGGCTTCGAACACCGGCTTCATCAACAAGCCGGTGCGGAACACATATTGATTAAGGCGTTCGCGATAGGCCTCCAGATCCTCGATCGGACGGGTGGCCACGCCTGTGTCCATGGCCGCCTTGGCGACAGCCGAAGCCAGGTGCACCAGCAATCTCGGATCAAAAGGTTGCGGAATCAGATAATCGGGCCCGAACTTCGGCGCCTTGCCACCATATGCCTGGGCGGCCACATCGGAGGCTTCCATGCGCGCCAGTTCGGCGATGGCATGGACACAGGCCATCTTCATCTCGTCATTGATGGCCGTTGCGCCGACATCAAGCGCACCGCGGAAGATATAGGGGAAACACAGAACGTTGTTGACCTGGTTGGGAAAATCCGAACGGCCGGTGGCGATCAGTGCATCTTCGCGCACTTCCCGGGCTTCGTCGGGCATGATTTCCGGAATCGGATTGGCCAGCGCCAGGATGACCGGTTTGTCGGCCATCGCCCGGACCATCTCGGGTTTGAGCACGCCAGGCGCGGACACCCCCAGAAACACATCGGCGCCGGCAATGACTTCGCCCAGTTCACGGGCGTCGGTGTCAACGGCATATTGGGCCTTGCGATCATCCATGTCGGAGTCGCGACCGACATGAATCACGCCCTCGCGATCACAGACGATCACATTTTCGCGCTTGAGGCCCATGGTCACCAGCAAGTCCAGGCAGGCCATACCGGCGGCACCGGCGCCGGAGGCAACCAGGCGAATGTCCTCGATATTCTTGTCGGTCAACTCCAGTGCATTGACCAGGGCGGCCGCAGCAATGATGGCCGTGCCGTGCTGGTCATCGTGAAAGACCGGGATGCCCATGCGCTCCTTGAGCGCATTTTCGACCCGGAAACACTCCGGCGCCTTGATGTCTTCAAGATTGATGCCGCCGAACGTCGGTTCCAGGCTGGCAATGATGTCGATGAGCTTTTCAGGATCTTTCTCATCGATCTCGACATCGAAAACATCGATGCCGGCGAATTTCTTGAACAAACCCCCCTTGCCTTCCATCACCGGCTTTGAAGCCAGCGGGCCGATATCGCCCAAGCCCAGAACGGCCGTGCCGTTGGACACGACCGCCACCAGATTGCCGCGCGCGGTGTAGTCGAGCGCTCTCAGCGGCTCCTCGGCAATCGCCTCGCTAGCCGCGGCCACCCCGGGAGAATAGGCCAGCGCCAGATCCTTGGAAGTCGTCAGCGCCTTGGTCGGCGTGATCTTGATCTTGCCGGGTACCGGGTAGCGGTGGTATTCGAGGGCCTGGTCGCGGAATTTTTCTTTATCGGGCATGAGTTCGGTGGTCGGTAGTCAGTGGTCCGTGGTCAGTAATCAGGCATCCTTGCCCGGTGCTCAATGTTCACCGACTACGGACTACCGACTACTGACCACTGTCATCGTCGCAGACTCAGTCGCGCTCCTCATCTTCACTCCACTCCCCCAGCGCCGCCATGCCATTCATGCGGGCGCGGTGGTGCAGGATCTGCTGGGCCTTTTCGCGGTTGCCTTTGGGGTCGGCCGCCCAGGTTTTCAGGCACTCGGCCTGCAGGGCGCGGCCATACGAGAAGCTCAGTGGCCAGGGCATGTCGCCCATCTTGTTCATGGCATCGAGATGCGCGGTGGCTTCGACATCACCCTGCCCGCCCGACAGAAAGACGATGCCGGCGGTAGCGGCAGGCACGGCGTTGAGCAGGCAATCGACGGTCGCTTCGGCAACTTCCTCGGTACTGGCACGATCGGATGCTTCGGAGCCGGAAATCACCATGGAGGCCTTGAGCACGCATCCTTCCAGCATGACGTTTTGTTCGTAGAGCTGGTTGAACAGCGACTTCAGGGTCGCCTCGGTTACGTCAAACGAGGTATCCAGATCATGATCGCCATCCATCAGCACTTCCGGCTCGACGATCGGCACGATGCCGGCTTCCTGGCACAACGCGGCATAGCGAGCCAGCGCATGGGCGTTGGCGTCGATGCAGGCACGCGAGGGGATGTCATCGCCGATGGTGATGACGGCTCGCCACTTGGCGAACTTCGCGCCCAGTTCGGCATACTCGGCCAGGCGGTCGCGCAATCCGTCCAGGCCTTCGGTCACCTTCTCGCCCTCGAAGCCTGCCAGCGCCTTGGCGCCGGTATCAACCTTGATGCCGGGCAGAATGCCGGCATCATTCATGACCTTGACCAGTGGCGTGCCGTCGGGCAGCTTCTGACGAATGGTTTCATCGAACAGAATGGCGCCGGAGATGAACTGACCCAGGCCGGATGTGGTGAGCATCATGGAACGATAATCGAGACGATTGGCCTCGGTGCACTCCACGCCCACCCCATCGAAACGCTTCTTGATCGTCCCGGATGATTCGTCAATGGCCAGAATCCCCTTGCCCGGGGCCACCATGGCCTGGGCGGTTTCCACGAGTTGTTCGAGTTTGTCGGTCATGTCGGCTCCGAAATACGGTTCAGTCAGGAAAAATCAGGCAGAAAGCCCCAAAGCCTCTATTGTAGCCAGAGGGCCCGCTCAGTTCATCCGATTTCTTCGGCCGCAACAAGCCACATCGCTCGATTCAGTCGCCGACCGTCAAGATCTTCAGGGTATTGGTGCCTCCGAGCACGCCCTGTTCGTCACCCATGGTCATGAGTACCCGGTCCCCGCTCTTCACCAGACCGGCCTCGTGGACATGCACCAGGGCCTGACGGGCCAGTTCGGGGGCGCCGACATCGCCCGGTGCGTAGAACAGGGGTTGAACATGTTGATACAGACGCATTTTCCTGAGCGAGGCGCGGTTGGGGCTCAAGGCGATGATGGGCGCCGGTGAGCGCACACGACTGAGCCATTGGGCGGTCGACCCGGATTCGGTCAGCGCGATGATGGCCGCCACGGTCAGATTGTTGGCCGTCATCATAGCGGCCATGGCAATGGCCTGGTCGATGCGCTCGGCGCGCACATTGAGTCTGCGCGAGGGCACGTGAGCCTGGACATGACGCTCCGCGCCCTGGCATATCCGGGCCATGGCCTCGATCACGCGAGCCGGATGACGGCCCACTGCGGTCTCGGCCGACAGCATCACCGCGTCGGTACCATCAATGACCGCATTGGCCACATCCAGTACCTCTGCCCGGGTCGGGATCGGGGATTCGATCATGGACTGCATCATCTGGGTCGCCGTGATCACCACACGATTCTGCTCCAGCGCGGCCTTGATGATGCGCTTTTGCAGGCCCGGCAATTCGGCCTCGCCAATCTCCACACCCAGATCGCCGCGCGCGACCAGGACCGCATCCGAAGCGTCGATGATGGATTCCAGGTTTTCGATCGCCTCGGTTCTTTCGATCTTGGAAACCAGCGCGGCCGTGCCGTCGGCTGCACGCATCAATGCCCTGGCCTGCTCGATATCCTCGGCGCTGCGCGGAAACGACACCGCCAGGTAGTCGACCTGCCACTCGGCGGCCCTTTCGATATCAGCCGCGTCGGCCTTGGATAGACCTGGGATGGACAGACCGCCGCCGCGCAGATTCAAACCCTTGCGATCGGACAAGACGCCTGACGTCATCACGGTGCAACGAATCTCATCATCGACCACCTCGTCGACTTGCAGCGCCATCAACCCGTCATCCAGCAGCAACTCGCTGCCCGGTCGCACATCGTTGACCAGTCCCAGGTAGGCCACGCCCACACCGGACTCGTCACCGGCCGGTGGATTCTCGCGCGCGAACAGACTGAATGGCTGTCCGACCTCGAGTACAACCGAGCCCTCGCGAAATCGGTCAATGCGGATCTTGGGGCCGGACAGGTCGGCCAGCACCGCCACATCGGTATCCAGCTCGCGGGCCGCCGCACGGACCATGCGAATGCGCCGGGCATGGGTTTCCGGATCACCGTGAGAAAAATTGATCCGCACTACATCGCAGCCGGCGATGATCAGGCGCTCGAGCACATCCGGCTCATCGGTGGCCGGCCCCAGGGTGGCAACAATCTTGGTTCGACGAGTCATGATCCAAGTGTACCGGCAACACCCCCGAATGCTGTCCGTTTATGCCCGAAATTTTCGTAATAGTGTAAACAACACCGTGGGACTACTGATCCGGAGATCGCGACATGAAAACTTTTTTCCGCAAGCCAGAAACAACGATTGGATTGCTTGGCATGCTGATGATCGCCGCACCCATCATGGCCAACGACATCGAAGGCGCCGGCGATCACCCCGAGATTCCGCGGGTGGCGGGGTCGTCCATCGTGTTCTATCAAACCAGCGACTTTGATCGCCTGACCGTGCCCACCGGTCGCTGGGATGGAGATGAGCTCGAGAGCTCGGAGACGCTGGAAGGCGAAGTCATCCGCATGAGCTACACCTTCGAGGATACCTCCACATCGACCTTGCGCATCAAGCGCAGCTACCTGCAAGAGCTCGAAGCTCGTGATTTCGAGATTCTCTACACTGCCAGTGGCGGCGAGCTGTCCGGCGGTGATGGTCGGCTGTTTTTCGTTCACGGCTCGGGTCTGTTTACCCGCGGTGTACGCGATTGCTGTCGCCTGGCCAATCGTGACCGGGACATCCGCTACATCGCTGCACGCTCGGCCGATGGCAATGTGCTGGTCGGCATCGCCGCCTTCAATGCTCGCCAGATCGGCCCGGCTGTCTCGCTGGCCGTGGCGACCGCCGATGAAATGGACGACGCCATGGACCATCAGCCGCTGACCGCCGACGAGATGGAAACCGGCCTGATCGAGCAGGGCCGGGTGGCCATTCAGAACATACTGTTCGCCTTCGACTCCGACGAGATCCTGCCCGAATCGGCCGAAGCCCTGGCCACCATCGCCGGCCTGATGCAGAACCGCCCCGATCTCGAGCTAGTCGTGGTCGGACACACAGACGCGGTCGGAGACTTTGACTACAACCTGCGCCTGTCCATGGATCGTGCCACCGCCGTGGTCAACGAGCTGGTCAATCAGCACGGCATTGCCCGTGAACGTCTGCGCCCGGCCGGCGCCGGCATGATGGCCCCGGCCACCACCAACCGCACCGAGTCCGGTCGAGCCGAAAACCGGCGCGTGGAGCTGGTCGAGATCGTGCAGTAGCCGTTTCTTTAAATGTTGTCCTTAGCCGGCACGCCGAGTGTGGTGTCAGCCGATTCAGTTTCGATGATGGCTGAACCGAACACCACTGGATCCTGATAATATGGGCGCCCATACTTATAATTACGGGTGCCCATATGAAAACTACCGTGGAAATTCCGGATCCGGTCCTTGATGCGGCACGAGCACTGGCCCGCCGCGAAGGCACTACCGTCAAGGCGCTGATCGAGCGCGGTCTGCGCCGTGAACTGGAGGCAGCCGAGTCCGGGCGCCGATTTGAGCTACGCCGGGCCAGTTTCCGTGGCAATGGCTTGCGGGATGACCAGCCCGACATCAGTTGGGAACGTCTGCGCGAGTTGGCATACGAAGATCGTAATGAATCATGATCGCGGTCGACACCAACCTGCTGGTTTACGCCCATCGCGAGGAAAGCCCATTTCACGAAGCCGCCTACTCCATGATCGATCGCCTGGCCGGCAGGCACGCGGCCTGGGCGATCCCCTGGCCCTGTCTGCACGAGTTTTACGCCGTGGCCACGCATCCACGCGTATTCGACCCACCTACACCGGCACCGGCTGCCCTGGATCAAATCAACGCGTGGATGGAATCACCGGGCTTGCAGTTACTGGCCGAAACCACACATCATTGGAAATTCCTGGCTGACCTGATCGGACGGGCAAGAATCAAGGGCCCGCGCGTGCATGACGCTCGTATCGCCGCCATCTGCTTGCAACACGGAGTTACTGAATTATGGTCTGCCGACCGCGACTTCTCGGCCTACCCGGACTTGCGGGTACGCAATCCCTGCATCGAAACCAACTGATTGCTGGCAGGATCTCCTCAGTGATCATTCAATTGCCAGGCTTCGCGGTACACTGGGTTGCATGACCGGCCCACGCCCTGAACCAGGCCCCTGGATCACATTTCTCGCCCACCTGCTGTTCGTGCTGGCCGCCTGGTCGGTATTCATCAAGTACCTGTTTCCGATCGCCTTCGCCCTGGCCGAGGGCGAGGCGCTGACACGCTACATCTTCTGGGACTTCTGGCCCATCGCCCATGTGTGGCTAGGTTGGGCGCTGCTGACCCGACCCGGTTATACGCGCTGGCTGGCGATCATCATGTCAGTGGTCGAAATCATCATCATTGTTTCCATGTTCGCCTGGTTCCTTTCGGACCCGGACTGGTCGATCTGGCGGACCAACTGGTTCATCAACAAGGTGTTCGTCCTCACCGCGTTTACACTGATTCTTGTTACGGTGATTCGCAGGCCTGAATGGTTTAGATCCCCATGAGTATCCGCTACACACGTCGCAACGCACTAAAAATTTTCGGCATCGGCATGGCCGGTGCCTGGCTGGCCCCACCGTTGGTGCTGGCCGGCTCCAACGGCATGCTCAAGAAACCCATCCCGGGCGGTGATCTACTGCCGGTGATCGGGCTGGGTACCTGGCGTACATTCAATGTCGGCACCGATGAACAACTGATGGATGCGCGCGCCGAAGTGGTGCGGGCGTTTTCCGAACACGGCGGCGGTATGGTCGATTCCTCGCCCATGTACGGCTCGGCGCCCGATGTGATGGGCCATGCGCTGGACAAGCTCGGCCATCCTGACAACATCTATTCGGCCGAGAAGGTCTGGAGCCCGGCCGGCGGCAGCACCCGTGAGCAGATTGATGACCTGGCAAAGCGCTGGCGGGTGGACCACTTCGACCTGGTGCAGGTTCACAATCTCACCGACTGGCGCGACCACCTGGAAGTCCTCAAGCAGATGAAGGCCGACGGCCAGATCCGCCATGTCGGTATCACCACTTCGCACGGACGTCGTCATGGGCAATTCGAGGAAATCATGAAAAACCACGAGCTCGACTTCATCCAGCTCACCTACAACATCACCCACCGCCAGGTCGAGGATCGCCTGTTACCGATGGCACGCGAAAAAGGCATCGCCGTGATCGCCAACCGCCCCTATGACGGCGGCAGCCTGATCCGTAACCTCAAACGCCGTCACGAAGTACCCGAATGGGCGAAAGAAGAATGCGGATGCACGACCTGGGCCGATTTCCTGCTCAAGTTCATCGTCAGCCACCCGGCGATCACCTGCGCCATTCCGGCCACCAGCCGGGTCGAACACCTGGAAGAAAACATGCGCGCGGGCCATGAGCCCATGCCCGACCAGGATGCGCGCCGGCGCATGATCGAACACATCGAATCGCTGTGATCGACGACTGGCGCAGCTACCGTCTCGAGGACTTCATCCCGTTCACATCCGAGGTCTATTTCCGGCTGATCGAGCGGGTCAACGAGGCCTGGTGGCCGGCCCAATTCGTCGCCATTGCTTTTGGACTGGCCGTGTTGATTCTGGCGGTTCGCGGGAACTACCGGTGGGTACTTACCCTGCTGGCCCCGGCCTGGGCATTCAGCGGCATCGTCTTTCACTTCCAACACTACGCCGAGATCAATGTCGCCGCCACCTGGTTCGGCTACACGTTCATCGCCCAAGCGGCCCTGCTACTGTTACTGGCCGCAGCCGTGGGCAAGCCTGAACTTTCAAGCCGCCCCGGTCCCTGGCGAATTGCGACCGGCACCGCCATTACCGTCATTGGCCTGCTGGCCTGGCCAATGGTTTCTCTAGTTCGCAACGAAAGCTGGACCCAGTCAGAATTCTTCGCCCTCCACCCCGACCCCACCACCCTGGCCACCATCGGCCTGATCATACTGTGCCTACGCGGTTTCAAGGCTGGTCTGGCCGCGTTGATTCCTATCGCCTGGGGAGCCATCAGTATCCTTACTTTGATCGCAATGGCACCTTGACCTCTTGACCTCTTGACCTCTTGACCTCTTGACCTCTTGACCTCTTGACCTCTTGACCTCTTGACCTCTTGACCTCTTGACCTCTTGACCTCTTGACCTCTTGACCTCTTGACCTC
>SLKT01000093.1 GCA_007134485.1 Wenzhouxiangella sp.
TGCTTGGAATCCTGCTTGGAATCCTGCTTGGAATCCTGCTTGGAATCGCCATCATTAGATTGTGATTGATCAGCGCGCGAGCGCCGTTTCTTGCCGCCGCGGCGGCGACGCTTCTTGCGCGGTTTGGAATCGGAAGGCTGATTGCCGTCATTCCCCTGGGAATCATTCTTGGTCGCATTCTGGTCCTGGCCACTATCGCTGCGACGTTTCTTCTTCTTCTTTTTCTTCTTTCGTCTTCCGCCACCCTGATTTCCCGATGACTGGCCGTCATTGCCGGACTGCTTTTGCGCCTGTTTGCTTTTGGAGCCTTGCTGGGATGAGTCATGACGGTTCTCGCGCCGGGGCTTGCGCGAGGTTTCAGCTTTCGAGCGCTTGCTGCTGCTGCGATCGGAACCGAACAAGGCTGCGAAGAATGCCTTCAGCCGAGCGAAAAAGCCTGGCTTGTCCCGCACCGGTGCCGGAGTATCCGGTTTGATGCCTGACACCGCTGCCTGCTGAACGGATCGCGCCGGAGCCTGCTCGAGTTCTTCACGCAGAAACCCGGCTTGTGGATCGCTCTCGTCTCCAAGCGTCAACGCATAGCTCGGTTCTTCGATGGCTTCGGAGGTGCGCAGTCGCTGCACCTCGAAGCGCGGGGTTTCAATGCCGGGATTGGCCACAATGGTAATCGGCAGCTTGTTGCGCCGCTCGATTTCGGCCATGACATTGCGTTTTTCGTTGAGCAGGAAATTGGCCACCGTGATCGGCGCCTGCACGATGACCCGCGAGGTGTGGTCCTTCATGGCTTCTTCCTCGGACAGGCGCACTATGGCCAGGGCCAGGGACTCGATCGACCTGATCGAGCCGTGACCCTCACACCGCGGGCAGGTCACGTAGCTTGATTCACCCAGTGATGGGCGCAGCCGCTGGCGTGACATTTCGAGTAGTCCAAAGCGCGAAATGCGGCCAATCTGGACGCGCGCCTTGTCCATGCGCATCGCTTCGCGCAGACGATTCTCGACCTGTCGCTGGGCATCCTTGCTCATCATGTCGATAAAGTCGATGACAACCAACCCACCCAGGTCACGAATGCGTAGTTGGCGAGCAATTTCGTCGGCCGCTTCCAGGTTGGTTTGCAGCGCGGTTTCCTCGATATCGGCGCCCTTCGTTGCTCGCGCCGAATTGATGTCGATAGACAGCAACGCCTCGGTATGGTCGATGACAACGGCTCCACCCGATGGCAGCCGTACCTCGCGTGCAAAGGCCGATTCAATCTGGCTTTCGATCTGGTAGCGCGAAAACAGCGGGATCGGATCTCGATAGATCTTGAGCTTGCGCAGGTTGTGCGGCATCACCTGCTGCATGAATTCGCGGGCATCCTCGAATACCCGTTCGTCATCTATCAGGATTTCGCCGATATCTTCGCGCAGATAATCGCGCAGGGCACGGATGATGAGGTTGCTTTCCTGATAGATCAGAAACGGCGCCGGGCGCGTTTCGGCTGCCTTGTTGATGGCAGTCCACAGCTGAATCAGGTAGTCGAGATCCCATTGCAGGTCCTGTTGATCTCGCCCGACGCCCGCGGTGCGCACGATCATCCCCATGCCATCCGGCACTTCGACCTGTTTGAGGGTGTCGAGCAATTCCTTGCGGTCGTCGCGTGAGACCTGGCGGGACACACCGCCGGCGCGCGGGTTGTTCGGCATCAGAACCAGATAGCGCCCGGCCAGGCTGATGAAGGTAGTCAGGGCAGCACCCTTGGTGCCACGCTCCTCCTTGTCGACCTGGACAATGACTTCCTGGCCCGCCTTTACGGCATCCTTGATTTCAATGCGATCGCCCGACTCGAGTTGCTTGCGGGCGTCCTCATTGAAGTATTCACGACTGATCTCCTTCATCGAAAGGAAACCGTGACGTTCGGACCCGAATTCGACGAAGCAGGCATCAAGGCTGGGTTCGACCCGCGTGATGCGCCCTTTGTAGATGTTGGATTTCTTCTGTTCCTGGGCTGGAACTTCAATATCGAGATCGAGCAGGTTCTGGCCATCTGCGATGGCTACACGCAACTCTTCGGGTTGAGTTGCATTGATCAGCATGCGTTTCATTGTCGTCCTTCCTTCGGCACCCCGGCCTGAGAAGACGGGCCCGGCAATGATGCCGCTCGGAAGGGTTCCCCAATCTGGGGTCAGCACAGGGATCACCGGACGAGCCGGACATCCTGCAAGGGCGTTCGACTCGAGTCTCACCGATGTTTTCCACGCACCCTGAGGCTACAGAGCGGTCGGCGAGTTCCTGTTCTGATCGACGCCGGAACAGCCCGGCGCCGCACAATTCCTTCGGCAACATTCCCGGCCGGTTCGTCTTGATTTTTCGCCGGGCGTGCGCATTGTCATCTTGTTGCAGATCCGCTCATCCGATTGGACCTGAATCGGGTACCGCAATCGGCCCGGCCGGTCAGAAGTTGCCGGCGATGAACTCGTGATGGTCCAGTGGCCTCGATTGCGGAACGATCGGGCTGTCGAGTCCCTCTCCCGGTTGTGGCGGGTCGAGGACTCAAAAAACCTTTCAAACCTTCATTGCATGTTGTCAGGATTCGACCGCCATGGCCGATCAGCCTCGCTGTGCCCGGACTGCCGGTCAAGCGCTGGTAGCTTCGAGTACCGGTGTCTATGGCAAAATCGGAATCTGCTGAACCCTGGAGGCTCATTCTTGTCCTTTCCAGACTTGAGGCAGACTTCTCGGAGTTATCCCCGAATGGCTGTTACCCAACCGGAGTAGTTTAACATTGATCATGCAATGGATGTCGAAAAGTTCAGGTCAGAGGGGGCATGTCGTCGATGAGTGATTCCGGCCCGATGAGCGAGGTTCGGCATGTCAAGGTCGACGACAATCGGACCGGACAGCGGCTGGACAATTTTCTCATGTCGCTGCTGGGCAATGTTCCCCGGGGGTTGGTCTACCGCCTGGTCCGAACCGGTCAGGTGCGTGTCAACGGTGGTCGGGCCAAACCGATGAAAAAACTTCGGGCGGGTGATGAAGTCCGAATCCCGCCGATCCGGCACGATCGACCGGGCAAGGTCGAATTGCCGGCCGGGCTGATCGACGAAATTCGTGCTCGGATCATCGAGCAGACAGGCGATTATGTGGTGCTGGACAAGCCATCGGGGCTGGCCATGCACGGTGGGTCGGGGTTGAGTTTCGGTCTGATGGACGTGATCGAGCGGATCAATAGCGAGTGGCGACCGGTCCATCGCCTCGATCGTCCCACCAGCGGACTGTTGATCATGGCTTGCCATCACCAGGCGCTGGTGCGACTGCAGCAGGCGTTTTCCAGGCGCGAGGTCGAAAAGCGCTATCTCACCCTGGTGTGTGGACACCTGGATGAGGCGGTAGTCACGGTGGACAAGCCGCTGAAGAAGATTCGCGACGGCAGTGGACAACGGCGCATCGTGGTGTCCGAGGATGGTCAAAGCGCGCGCTCGCATTTTCGGGTGCTCGAACAGCTTGGCGATTACAGTTTCGTCGAAGTCGAAAGCGAGACCGGTCGTACCCATCAGATCAGAGCCCACGCGGCCGCGATCAATCACCCGGTCGTCGGAGATGAGTTGTACAATGATCAGCCAGATCCACCTGGTCTCAAGCGGCTGTTTCTGCACGCGCACTATTTGCGCCTGTCTTGGCCACAGGACCATGTTGTCAGTTCACCCTTGCCCCAGCCGCTGGTCGAAGTGCTCGACGGTCTTCGGGGATTGCTGAAAGGCTAGGTCCCGGAATGTTTCAACCCCTTCCCCTGTTCGTTGGACTGCGGTACCTGCGCGCCAAGCGTCAGAATCACTTCATTTCTTTCATTTCCCTGATTTCGATGGCCGGCATCGCGCTTGGGGTGATGACGCTGATTACCGTGCTCAGCGTCATGAATGGATTCGAACGCGAGTTGCGCGAGCGCATCCTCGGCATGATTTCACATGCCACCATTCAGGGCCATGACGGTCAGTTTCCGGGCTGGCAGGACATTGTCGATCAGGCTCGCGAGCATCCCAATGTGCTGGGAGCCGCGCCTTACGTGGAGCAGGAAACCATGCTGCGAGCGCGACGTACCTCCGGCGCCCTTGTTCGCGGTATCGACCCGGATTCCGAGGGGCAGGTTTCGGATATTCACGAGATGATGGTGAGCGGCAGCGTTGATGAACTGCAGGCCGGCCAGTGGCGGGTGCTGGTCGGCATTGGACTGGCCACAAGGCTGGGAATCGGTCCGGGAGACGACCTGACAATTTTCGCCCCGGAGATCCGCGCCACGCCGGCCGGAGTGGTTCCGCAGGTCCGGCGTTTTACCGTTGCCGGCCTGTTCGAGGCCGGGGTTCACGAGTACGACACGGCCCTGGCCGTGATTCACTACCAGGATGCTCAGCGATTGTTCAGGACCGGCGAGGATATCAGTGGCATTCGATTGAAGCTCGATGACATGATGCGCTCGCGCACCATTGCGCGCGAAATCAGTGCCGATCTGCCCGGTTTCTATCGCATCAGCGACTGGACCCAGCAACATGCCAACTTCTTCCGAGCCGTCCAGACCGAGAAGACGGTGATGTTCATCATTCTGTCGCTGATCATCGCGGTGGCCGCTTTCAATATCATTTCCACGCTGGTCATGGTGGTGACCGACAAACAGGCCGATATTGCCATTCTCAAGACCATGGGCATGGGACCGAGGCGAATCATGGCGATCTTCATGATCCAGGGTTCGTTCATCGGCGTGATCGGTACCCTGCTTGGGGTGGTCCTTGGGATCATCCTGGCGCTCAATGTCGAGGCCGTGGTCGGAGCCGTCGAACAGATGCTGAGTATCGAATTCCTGTCTGCCGAAGTCTATTACATCTCCGATCTGCCCTCGGAACTTCGGACCGGAGATGTGGTGCGTTTCTCCCTGCTGGCCCTGGTGCTGTCATTGCTGTCGACCATTTACCCGGCTTGGCGGGCGGCTCGCACCGAACCGGTGGAGGCGCTGCGTTATGAATGACAAGCCGGTCATCGTGTGCCGCGACCTGACCCGGACCTTTGTCCAGGGCGAGGTCGAGTTGCGAGTGCTACGGGGGGTCGATTTCGAGGTCATGCCTGGCGAACGCGTGGCCATTGTTGGCGCGTCCGGGGTAGGCAAGAGTACGCTGTTGCATATCCTGGGCGGCCTTGACCGTCCCACCTCCGGGACAGTCGAGGTGGCCGGGGCCAACATGGCGGTTGGAGACGAGCGCATGCGCGCCCGGATTCGCAATCAATCGCTGGGGTTTGTCTATCAGTTCCATCACCTGCTGCCCGAGTTCTCCGCTGTTGAGAATGTCGCCATGCCGTTGCTGATTCGTGGAGAAAGTGCCCAGGCGGCCGCGGATGCCGCATCCCGGTTGTTGACCCGGGTCGGGCTGGGCGAGCGTTTACATCACAAGCCCGGTGAGCTGTCCGGTGGAGAGCGCCAGCGCGCCGCCGTGGCCCGAGCCCTGATCAATCGACCGGCCTGCGTGCTGGGTGACGAACCGACCGGAAATCTCGATGAGAAGAATGCCGCCTCGGTGTACGACATGATGCTTGAACTCAATCGTGAGTTGGGCACTTCAATCGTGCTGGTCACCCATGATCCCACCCTGGCGCGGCGAACGGACCGGCGCATGGAGTTGACCGGCGGAAAGCTGGTACAAGCCGACTGACTCTGGTCATGGATTGGCGTCCGCTGCTTGCTTTTGCTGCCGGCGCCATCATTGCGACCATGGCCCCAGTGGCGCCGGAAGTGGTCGTAGTTGTCTTGGTGATCGCCCTGGCCCTGCTGGCCTGCTGGTGGGTGCCGACCCGTCTGCTCGGCGCTTTCATGCTCGGCGCGGGCTGGTTTCTGTTGCATGCTGCCTGGGTGCTGGAGCGGCAATGGCCGGCCGAAATGGCCGGTGAGCAAGTCACGATCACGGGCGTGATTTCGGGGGTGCCGGAGTATCATGGCCAGAGTGTGCGGTTCCACCTGGTTCCCGATTCGTCCGAGACGATCGAATTGCCCGGCAAAATTCAGGTTCGCTGGTATCGGCCCCTGGACTATCTCCAGCCCGGACAACGCTGGCAGATGGAGCTGCGACTGGACCCGCCCCATGGACGCCTGAATGTCGCCGGTTTCGACTTTCATCGACACCTGATCAGTCTTCGAGTCGGAGCGCTGGGGACGGTGGTTGGTCAGCCGGTGCGCCTCAAGCAGGGTCGATGGCGCGGATGGGTGGATCGCCAGCGCCAGGCGCTGGGCGAGATTCTGCAGGCCGAGGCCGACCGCGCCGAAGCCGCTGCCCTGATGCGTGCCCTGTCAATCGCAGATCGGGGCGGCATGACGCCGCCATTGTCGGACAAGCTGCGTCAGACCGGAACCGCCCATCTGCTGGCGATTTCAGGCCTCCATGTGGGTATGGTGGCCGGACTTGCAGGGCTATTCGGGGGCTGGTTGCTGGCGCCACTGGTGCTGGCCGGACGCGTGCTTGATCGCCGACGGCTGGCGGTTGGCTGTGCGTTGCTGGCCGCGCTGGCTTACGCCATGCTGGCCGGTTTCACACTGCCGACCCAGCGTGCCCTGATCATGCTGTCGGTCGCCGCCGGCGCCATGCTCTGGCGGCGCGCCATACAGCCCGCTCACGCGCTGCTGCTTGCCCTGGTCGCGATACTGCTGGTTGATCCGCTGGCGCCCCTGGCCACCGGGTTCTGGTTGTCGTTTGCCGCTGTGGCGGTCCTGATCTGGGCGTTTGCCTGGCGTCCCGGCGACCCGTCCGACCGTTCCGGCTGGCTGGCAGGCCTGGTTCGTGCCCAACTGGTCATTGCCGTGGGCATGCTGCCGCTCAACGTCGGGGTGTTCCAGCAATTGATCCCGGTCGCATTCGCGGCCAACCTGGTTGCCATCCCGATGGTGGGTTTCTGGATACTGCCGAGCCTGCTGATTGCGGTGGTGCTGATCCTGTGCGGGCTTCCCGCCGGGTGGTTGCTGGCGCTCACCGAGATGGGCCTGGTCGTGTTGCTGGAGGTGCTCGCCTGGCTTCACGCGATTGAATTCGGTCGTTACATGCACAGCGGGGGTGGCCTTGCGGCCATCGTTCTGGCCATGCTTGGAGCGCTGTGGTTGCTGGCGCCTCGCGGCTGGCCGGCGCGTTGGCTCGGGTTGTTCCTGTTCGTTCCGTTGCTCTGGCCACAGTCCGACCCGGTCGATCCCGGCGAACTGGATATCCATCTGCTGGACATGGGCAATGGCCTTGCGGTGCTGATCGACGATGGCGAGCATCTCATGCTCTATGACACCGGTCCCGGGGATGGTGAAGGACAGGATGCGCTCGGCAGGACCTTGCCGGGCCTGCTGGCCGCGCGTGGCGTGCATGGGCTCGATCGGGTGGTAGTTTCACACGCCCATCGAGACCACGCTGGCGGCGCGGGAACGATCAGGGATCGATACCCGCAGGCGCAGGTCTATTCCTCGGTCGAGGATCTCGGACGACCGTGCACCAGTGGCACGCAATGGCAATCGGGCGGGTATCGGTATCGTTTCCTGCACCCATCCGCGGGACTGCCGTATCTCGAGGCCAACAGCTCATGTGTGCTCAAGGTCAGCGGACCGGGCGGCACTGTGCTGCTGACCGGTGGAATCGACGCGACCGTGGAGCAGCGTCTGCTGCTGGAAAATCCGGAATTGAATGTCGACATTCTGGTGGTTTCGGCGGCCGGCCACCGACGGGCCAGCAGTCCCGAATTCATTGACCGAATTGATCCGAAACGGGCGCTGGTCTCGGTGGCTGCATTCGATCGTCTGGGCAGACCGCATGAGGAGACCATGAAGCACCTGGCCGACGACCGGGTCGTCACCACTGCCGAATGTGGTGCGGTGAGCGTGCGGCTGATTCCCGGGCAATCCCCCGTCGCGTCCACGATGGCCGGGAAGGCGCCGAGATTGTGGCGGCCTCGGCATCAATGCCCCTGATCCATGGACGCAAAACCCTTATCATGCGTATCTGAAACTCTCATTCACGAGACGGGCTGAATGCTAGAAATCATCATTGCCGGTGGCTGGCTCATGCTGCCGATCCTGTTGTGTTCGGTGATCGCCGTGGCGATCATTCTCGAGCGTTTTCTCGCCTTGCGTCGGGGGCGGGTGATGCCGGGAGGAATCCCGGGGCAGGTCAGGCTATGGGCGCAACAGCAGGAACTCGACGCCAAACACATCGAGCAATTGCGCCGCTCCTCGCCACTGGGGCGGGTATTGGCCGCGGCGCTGGCCAATCGTCATCGCAATCGCGAGGTGATCAAGGAAGCCGTGGAGGATACCGGTCGGCATGTGGTTCACGAGCTGGAAAGATTTCTCAACACACTCGGGACGATCTCCGGTATCACCCCGCTGCTGGGGCTGCTTGGAACCGTGGTCGGAATGATCAAGGTTTTCAGCGCCATCATGGTCCATGGAGTCGGTGATCCCGGTGAGCTGGCCGGCGGGATTTCCGAAGCCTTGATCACCACCGCCGCCGGTTTGACCGTGGCGATTCCCAGCTTCTTCTTCTACCGCTATTTCCGCGGACTGGTGCGAGACCATGTCATGCAGATGGAACAGCAGGCCCTGGTGCTCATGCACACCATCGAATACGGCAACCGCCGGCGCGGCCAATAGCCGGGTGCATCGAATCCGATCATGAAGCTCTACGACGAAGATCGCGAAGAACCGGAGATCAACCTGACCTCGCTGATTGACGTGGTCTTTCTGTTGTTGATCTTTTTCATGGTTTCGACCACCTTCGAACGCCACTCTTTGCTGCGTCTTGACCTGCCCGAAGCGGCCACGGCCGAGACCGAGACGGTGCCCAACATCATCGAAATGGTGATCACTGATGACGGGCGCCTGTTCATCGATGATCAGATGCTGGCCGATGCCGATCGCAGCACGCTACAGGCCGCCATCGTCGAGCGTTTCGCCGACAATCCGGAAGCGACCCTGGTCGTGCGAGCTGATGCCGAGGCGCCCCATCGACTGGTGGTGCGGGTGCTCGATGCCGCGGCCGCCGAGGGCATCAGGCGCCTGACAATCGCCACGGTGGAAGAGGGCGGAGAAGGGCAATGACCGTACTTGCCGAATCGGGCCCGCGGGTCTTTCGGCGCCTGCTGACCTATGTGATGCGTCAACGCCTGGTGTTCGGGCTGGCCATTTTCGCGGTGGCGCTGGATGCCGCAGGCCAGGGATTGTTCTTTTACCTGTTGCGGCCCTTGATTGACGAAACCATCGTCGCCGCCGACCCGGAATTCAGCTTGTGGTTGCCGGCCCTGGTCATGGCTGCGGTCCTGCTGCGCATCGCGGGCAATTTCGGCGGAGTATTCGGCATGGAATGGGTGGGTCGACGACTGATTGCCGATTTGCGTCGAGACTTGTTTGCCCGCTACCTCGATCTACCGGCCAGTTATTTCGATCGTGAGTCATCCGGACAGATGATCTCGCGAGTGACCTATAACGCCGAGCAGGTCGCCCAGGCGGCCACCACGGCACTGATCGGCACCGTGCGCGATATTTTCACCGTTATCGCCCTGGTCGGCGTCATGCTCATCCAGTCATGGCGTCTGACCCTGGCCATGCTGTTGCTGGCGCCGGTCATCGCGCTGGTCGTGACCGTGATCAGCCGTCGCTTTCGAATCATCTCGACACGCATTCAGAACTCGATGGGCGATGTGACCCACGTGACCGAGGAAGCGGTCAACGGGCATGAGGTCGTCAAGATTTTCGGAGGCCGCGACCAGGAGAATGCCAACTTTTCGCGCATCAACGAAGACAATCGTCGACTTCATCTGAAGCTGGCGGCAACCCAGCTTGTTTCCTCCTCGCTGATCCAGCTCGCTGCCGGCCTGGCAGTCATCGTTCTGTTGGTGATTGCGGCCAGCGAGTTGATGCGCGCCGAGGTCACCGCCGGGATCTTCATGTCCGTGCTTGCTGCCATGGTGGCTTGCATCCCGCCGCTCAAACGCCTGACCAAGATGCATGCAGTCATCGAAAAGGGCCTGGCGGCGGCTGACAGTATTTTCCAGGTGCTCGATGCACCGCCAGAAGCCGACCCCGGGCACCTTGCGCCAGAGCGCGTGCGCGGTCGGATCGAGTTCGAGCAGGTATCGTTTCGATATCCGGATGCCGAGCAGGCCGCGCTGGTCGATGTCAACATGTCGATCGAGGCCGGTTCAGTCACCGCCCTGGTCGGGCGATCCGGATCAGGAAAGAGTACGCTGATCAAGCTGTTGCCGCGCTTTTATCAACCCGATTCAGGGCGCATTCTGATTGATGGTGACGATATTGCCGACTTTCGACTCGATGCCCTGAGGCGCCAGATTGCTCTGGTCAGCCAGGATGTCGTCCTGTTCAATGACAGCGTGGCCGGCAATATCGCCTACGGCGCCAATGGCGAGGTCAGCCGTGAGCGTATCGAACAGGCGGCCCGTCAGGCCCATGCCATGGAGTTCATTGAACGATTGCCGCAGGGCATGGAGACCCAGGTTGGCGAAGACGGCGCCTTGCTGTCCGGCGGGCAACGCCAGCGACTGGCCATTGCCCGCGCCCTGCTCAAGGATGCGCCGATCCTGATTCTCGATGAGGCCACTTCAGCGCTCGATGCCGAGTCCGAACAAACCATACAGGCGGCCCTTGAGACGTTGATGGTGGATCGCACCACCTTGGTCATTGCCCATCGCCTGGCGACCGTCCAGAAGGCCGACCAGGTCGTGGTGCTTGACCAAGGCAAGGTAGTCGAATGCGGCACCCATGCCCAGTTGCTGGCGCAACCGGAAGGACTGTACCACTACCTGCACCGGTTGCAATTGCAGACTGCTGCCGACTGAGACATGCGTCGAGCGCTGGAGAGATATTTCACCGCGATCTGGTTCGGGCAATCCCGGCCCGGCCTGCTGCTGAAGGTGCTGTCGGGACTGTATGGCGCCTGGTGGGGCAAGCGGCTGGTGCGTCCCGGTCATCGACCGCCGGTGCCGCTCATCGTGGTCGGCAATCTGGTCGTGGGTGGTGGCGGCAAGACGCCGCTGGTGATCGCGCTGGCAAGACATTTTTCCCAGAGAGGTTTTCAGGCCGCCGTGATCAGTCGTGGATACGGCGGCGCCGAGCCGGCCGTGCCTGAACAGGTACCACTGGATGGAGATCCTGCGCATGTAGGGGACGAGCCATTGGAAATTGCACAAGGCTGTCGCTTGCCGGTCTGGATCTGCCGTTCACGAAAGGCTGCCATGAATGCTGCCGTGAATGCCGGTGCCAATCTCGTCATCGCCGATGATGGTCTGCAGCACGGTGCTTTGCCGCGCAGCTTCGAGATTTGCGTGGTCGATGGCTCTCGCGGCCTGGGGAACCGCCACATGTTGCCGGCCGGGCCGTTGCGTCAACCGTTGAGCCGAATGGGCCAGGTCGATCTGGTCATGATCAAGGGCGGTGACTGGCAATGGCCGGGGGGCGCGCGTTACAGTCTCGAACCGGTTGCCACAGTCCGGCTTGATACCGGCGAGGAACGAAGCCTGGAGCGTTGGGCGGACCATGAAGTGGACGCGGTCTGTGCAATCGCCCATCCGGACAGTTTCTTCAGTCTGCTTGAACGATCCGGTATCCGGCTCCGCGCCCGCCGGGCGTTTCCGGACCACCATCCTTTCGGCCGAGATGACCTGGCGGGACTGAAAGGTCCGGTCATGGTGACCGCAAAGGATGCAGTCAAGCTTGAACGGCTGGATCCTGGTGTCGAGGTTTGGGTGGTTCGCGTCGCAGCGCGCATTCCGGCTGGTGCGCTTGAACAAATCGAGACCCACGTAAGGGAGTTTCACGGTGAGTGAGGATTTTCATGTTCTGATTCCGGCCCGACTGGCTTCATCGCGCCTTCCGCGAAAGGCCCTGGTCGAAGTCCATGGGCAGCCCCTTGTGGTGCATGTAATGCGCTGTGCCGAACGCAGTGGCGCGGCAAGCGTGCACGTGGCTACCGACAGCGAGGAGATTGCGGTTGCCGTTGATAACGCGGGCGGACATGTGGTGATGACCGCGACTGATCATTGCTCGGGTACTGATCGGCTTGCTGAAGCGACTGCAGAGTTGGGCTTTCACGACGATGCCGTCATCGTCAACCTGCAAGGCGATGAGCCGGAGATGCCATCGGCCTGCATGCGCCAGGTGGCCGAATTGCTCAGACACGATTCTCAAGCCAGAATGGCGACGCTGTATGCACCGATCGAGGATGAGCATCAATGGCGTGATCCCAATGTCGTCAAACTGGTTCGCGATGCGCGCGGAAGGGCGCTTTATTTCTCGCGTGCCGCGATTCCGCATGTGCGTGACGGAGGCTGGCCGAACCATCAGGCCCTTCGGCATGTCGGATTGTATGCCTATCGAGCCCGAGCGTTGATGGAGTGGCGTGACCTCCCGCCCGGCGACCTGGAACAATGTGAAAGCCTGGAGCAGTTGCGTGCCTTGCAGGCTGGGTGGAAGATCGCAGTGGCCGCTTGCGCACAGCCCATCCCGGTTGGAATTGATACGCCCGATGACCTGGAGAAATTCCGAAACTCGAAAATCACTTGAATGATTGCTGTAAATTTATGAAAAACATGCTTTTTGTATGCCTGGGTAACATTTGCAGAAGCCCGACGGCCAAGGCCGTGTTCGATTACAGGCTCAGCCAGGCCGGGATCGAGATCGGCACCGATTCGGCCGGCACGATTGGCTACCACACGGGCAGTCAGCCCGACGCTCGGGCCATCGAGCACGCTCGAGCGTTCGGTATCGACATCACTCGGGAGCGTGCCCGGGTGGTGACGGCGGCCGATTTTCGTCGCTTCGAGCGGATCTATGCCATGGATCAGGCCAATCTCGATGACTTGCTCCGCATGGCGCCCGAGGATTCCACCGCCGAGGTTGAGCTGGTCATGACCCTTGCCCCTGACTATGGCCTGACAGAGGTGCCGGATCCGTATTACGGAGGCAGCGATGGGTTCCGGCAAGTGCTTGACATGCTGGATGCGGCTGCCGAAGGCCTGATGCGGGAACTGGCGATTCGTCGGTGAGTGATTTCGACGGCCGGGCCTTTGCCCGTACCCTGGCGACCGGCCCGGGTGTTTACGTCATGCGTGATGAGCAGGGCAAGGTGCTGTACGTCGGCAAGGCACGCAACCTGCGACGGCGCGTCGCCAGCTATTTCGATGGCCGCGACAAGGGGCCTCGTATCAACCTGATGGTTCGCGGGATTGCCTCGGCCGAAGTCAGCCTGACGCGGACCGAGGCCGAGGCGCTGCTGCTGGAAAACGAGTGGATCAAGGCGCACAAGCCGCGATTCAACATCAACCTGCGCGATGACAAGACTTATCCGTGGATTCGTCTGGATACTTCGCATCAATACCCAAGGATCGGCTTTTATCGCGGCAGTCGCCGCGAACCGGGCCGCTATTTCGGCCCGTATTCCAGCGCCGGAGCCGTGCGCGAGTCACTCAACCAGATCTATCGATTGCTGGGATTGCGCCAATGCCGCGATTCGGTGTTTGCCAATCGTTCCCGACCTTGCCTTCAATACCAGATCAATCGCTGCAGCGCGCCCTGCGTGGGATATATCAGCCAGGATGACTATGCCCGGGATGTAGAGGCGGCGGTCGATTTCCTGAAAGGGCGAAATTCCGCGGTCATCGAGCATCTGAGTGAGCGCATGCGCCAGGCCAGCCAGGCGCTGGAGTTCGAAAAGGCGGCTGCCCTGCGCGACCACATTCAGGCCCTGCAGGGCGTCAGATCCACACAGTATGTCAAGGCCACGGTCGACAGTCTGGATGTCATCGGTTTGCAGGTGGCCGGCGGCCAGGCCGCCGTTCAGGTCGTCGAATTTCGGCATGGAAGGAACCTGGGGGGGCGCTGCTTTTTTCCGTCCAATCTGCACGGCGAAACCGATGCCTCGGCGATCCTCAGCGCCTTTCTGGGTCAGTACTACGCCCAGCGCACTGCCCCATCCGAGATCATTCTTTCATCCGAACCCGCCGAGGCCGAATTGTGGCAGAAGGCGCTCAGCGAACGGCGTGATGCGCGCGTTCGATTGGCCTGGAATGTTCGTTCCGATCGGGCTCAATGGTTGAAACTGGCCGAGACGAATGCCGCCGATGCATTGCGACGCCGCCTGTCCGAGCGCGACCAGATCGGTCGTGGCCTGAGCGAGCTGGCCGCGTTGATAGACCTGCCCTCGCCACCGTCGCACATCGAGTGTTTTGACATCAGCCACATTTCCGGAAACCAGACCGTGGGTTCATGCGTGGTTTTTGGCGACGAAGGTGCGCGTCGCAAGCATTATCGTCAATTCAATATCGAGGATATCGAGCCCGGCGATGACTATGCCGCAATGGAGCAGGTGCTCAAGCGCCGCTATGCGAGGGTGCTCGACAATGCCGAGGAAATTCCGGACCTGGTGGTGATCGATGGTGGCAAGGGGCAGACCGCTCGGGCCCGGCAGGTTTTGGACGATCTGGGCCTGGATACCATTCCGGTGCTGGGGGTGGCCAAGGGTCCCGGCCGCAAACCGGGTCATGAAACATTCATCCTGGGTGATCGCCAGGTTCGTCCGGGCCCGCATCATCCGGCCTCGCACCTGGTCCAGCAGATTCGTGACGAGGCCCATCGCTTTGCCATTAGCGCCCATCGTCGCCGTCGACAAAAGCAGGTTCAGTCTTCGCCACTGGAAAGAATTCCCGGGATTGGCCCGAAACGCCGCCAGAAACTTCTCGAGCATTTCGGTGGCCTGCAGGGGTTGAGCCGAGCCAGTGTCGACGAGCTGTCCCGACTGCCTGGCATCAGCCGGACCCTGGCCGAACGCATCGCGCAAGACTTGCAGGATTGATTTGCCCTGAAATCAACGGCGATTTTGCGGGATAATGACAAGCTGAGATCGCGGAGCAAGTGCCTTGTCCCTGACCATTCCCACCCTGTTGACTCTGCTGCGCATAGTCATGATCCCGGTGCTTGTAGTGGTCTTTTACCTTCCCGTGGATTGGGCCAGCGCGGCGGCAGTGGTTATTTTCGCGCTGGCCGGCATTACCGACTGGCTGGATGGCTGGATCGCTCGCCGATACGGCATGGCCAGCACCTTCGGGGCGTTTCTGGATCCGGTTGCCGACAAGCTGATGGTCAGCGTGGCCTTGATCATCATCGTGCAACGCCATCCCGAGATTGTCCTGGCGTTGTCGACCGCCGTCATTATTGGCCGGGAAGTCACCATTTCGGCATTGCGCGAGTGGATGGCCGCGCTCGGGGAGGGCGCGCGGGTCAAGGTGGCCTGGACCGGCAAGATCAAGACCATCCTGCAAATGGTGGCTATCGGTTTTCTGCTGTATGGTGAGCCGCTGTGGATCATTCCGGTGCTGGAGATCGGCCGCTGGTTGCTGGTCGCTGCCGCCGTACTCACCATCCTTTCGATGTTCACCTATTTGCGCGCGGCCTGGCCGGCGATACGCGGACCTGCTGATTGATAGTTAAGGAATTACCGACTCCATGAGCACAAGAGCAAGAAAACGGCCGACCCAGGCCGACCGGGCAGATCGACATCTTCTGTACGAGTCCAGCGTCCAGGATACCGAGAGTGAACTGGAGTTCGTTGCCGAAACATTTCTGGAATTGAGTGGCCGGCGCCTGCGACGCATTCGCGAGGATTTTTGCGGGACCGCCAACACGGCCTGTGCCTGGATTCGTGAAGGCGACGATCACGAGGCGATTGCAGTCGATCTTGATGGCGAAGTGCTTGAATGGGGACGTGGCCACCACGTCGCTGAGTTGAATGCGGCCCAGCGCAAGCGTCTTGAACTGATGCAGGCGGATGTGTTGACCGTGGACACGCCCCCGGTCGATGCGGTTCTGGCCATGAACTTCAGCTACTACCTGTTCGCCTCGCGGGAAACACTCCGTGGCTATTTTGCCCGTGTGCGCGAAGCGCTGGTCGACGATGGCGTACTGTTTCTAGATGCCTTTGGTGGCTACGATGCGCACCGCGAGCTGGAGGAGCGTACCGAATACGATGATTTCACCTACGTCTGGGACCAGGCCAGCTTCGACCCCATCCATCATCACATGACCTGCCTGATTCACTTCGAGTTTCCGGATGGATCGGAGCTGAAAAACGCATTCGAATATCACTGGCGGCTATGGACCCTGCCGGAAATTCGCGAATTGCTGCTGGAGGCCGGGTTCAGTTCGGCCACCGTGTACTGGGAAGGCACCGACGAGGAAACCGGGGAGGGTGATGGCATCTATACGCCCAGCGAGACCGGCGATGCCGACGCCGGCTGGATCTGCTACATCATCGCCCAGCCTTAGGTGTGCAGTCTCTGTAGCGTTGTTCAGAGGCTCCTTAGCGGAATGTAAAGACCTGCCGCAGCCAGCCCTCCAGGCCCTCGTATTCGATCGGATCGGCCTCGATGAAGCGCTCGATATCGAGTTCGTGCAGTGCGGAAAAGTGCTCCGGATCATCATGCAACACCGTCAGGGCATTGATAATGTCCTCCCGCACCTGATCGGGCACGTCCGGGCTGGCCGAGATGGTCGAATGCGGGAATTCCTCGGAGGTGTGCACTTCTTCCATGTTCACGTAGCGAGCGACCAGGTTGTGAGGCACGATTGCGGCTTCGGCCTCCATTGAAAACACGATTTCGACCGCATCCAGCCAGGAACTGGCATTGGACTCAATGACCGGCTGTTGCATGGGGTTGTCGAACCAGCTGGTCAACACCAGGTAACCCAGGCTAGGGGCGGGCATGCTTGATACGGGTCGACCGACAAAGTCGATCAGCTCGGCATCGACATTCATGCCTGAAGTCAGCAGTGAGAAGGTGGCCGGTTCATCGGCCTTGACCAGCGGCGTGTAGTCGAAGTCACGCATTCTAAGCGCGGACAGGTGGGCGTCCTCGAGGACCAGGTCGGGCATGACGCCGCGCCGGATTTCGGCCCAGTAGCGGTGAAAGTCACGCGCGGTCTGGAGCTGAAAATGGTGCGGGGTGGTCTCATTGAGGTAAGCGATCAAGGGCAGGTAGACCAACTCGGCCTGATCGGGTGTGAAGATCGGATGAACCAGCAGATTGAAGCTGAGCTGGTCTTCTTCCGGAACCGGGTCGTCCGGGTCGGGCACGGCCTCGAAGGGCTCATCGTCGACTGGAACATCCGTATCGGCCTGCAGGTCTGCCTCATCGACGATCTCGTCATCGATTGCTTCGTCTTCGACCACTGCTGCGTCCGGGTCACGTTCCGGCACCTCCGGCTCATCGATGAGTTCGGGCGATTCGAGCTCGGGGATTTCAAGTTCAAGGTCTTCGGCGGTTTCTGCCGGCTCGGCGCTTTGCTCATCGGCAATGAGCTCTTCTTCCTCGACCTCCTGACCAAGGACGGCGTTGCCGCCGAACAGGAGCGCCGTGACGAAAAGAAATCGGATTGTGTTTTTCATTCAGATGACCCCTTTTACCAGACACTTCCGACCCGGGCTTGAACCCTTGTCTTGAATTGTCCTGATAACTCGCTGATTAAAAGCCATTTAATTATCATGATTGTCGCGATAGTAGCACAGTCTTTTCGGCTCCGTCATCTGGCCTGACAGCGGCCGGTTTGCATCTGGCCAATCGATATCGACCGGGACCGGCAGATCGGCCGGGCAAACTGCCAGTCCGATCAGGTCTTGGCCCGCGCGCACGCTCTGAAGTATTTGCGCACCCTGGTCGTGGCCACGAATTGTCAATCGTCCGGAGTCGATTTCCGCCAGGTCACCGGCCCCTTTAAGCATGAAGCCGGCCAGGCGGTATTTGATCTTGCCCAGGTAATGCAGACGGGCAATGACCTCCTGGCCCGGAAAGCAGCCCTTTTGATAGCTGAGTCCGCCGTTGTCTTCAAGTCCGAGGAACTGGGGTAGATGCTGGCCACTGCAGTGGTTGTTCAGCCAGGGCACAGGCAGACACAAGTCAGCGATGCGCCAATTCAGAATGTCAGCCGCAACCTCATCGCTGGCCTGCACGCTCAGAGACAGACCGCGTCCATCGGGCAATCGGCTGATATCCGAAGCTTCGTCGGGATCGAGATCACCGATGACCGTCATCGGCGCGGAGAATTCGACCTTGTGCCCAATGGCGAATAGCTTCAATTTTTCCAACAATGGCAACTGACTGCGTGGGATAACCAGGTCGACATGATCTTCATCGCGGCATGCAAGAATGACTGCCAGGCACCGGCCCTTGGGATCGCACCAGGCGCAGATCTGCCATTGTTCGGGTCGCAGTTGGCGAAAATCGGTCGTCAGCTGGGATTGGCAGAACACGATCGCGTCGGTTCCGCTGATCCGCAGCCCGGTCAAGTGGGAAATGTTCAAGGGATTACTCATTAAAGCGGAAAATCAGACAGGAATACACGCTACAATTCTATTATGACGCAGGACAAGTGTTCGAATCAGAAACGAGCAACTTCCAATCCCGAGCGTGGCGAGCTTTCGAATCCGAAACCGGACCGCCCGAGGGAAGTGGGCGGTCGCAAGAAAGGCCTGGAGCCGACTCGCTACGGGGACTGGGAAAAGAACGGACGCTGTATCGACTTCTGAAGCCTCGAAGAAACCGTAACGACTTAGACGAGAATTGATGCCATGGCGACGGACAACCGACCGCTTTCCCCTCATTTGCAAGTCTATCGACCCCAACTGACCTCTGTTCTATCGATCTCGCATCGATTGACCGGAGTGCTGCTCAGCCTGGGACTGATTCCAGTGGTGCTGTGGACGCTGGCGGTCGCCTCGGGCCCCGAGGCCTATGGGGCGCTCATGAACATCCTTGGCAGCGTTCCCGGCCTTGTGCTGCTGGCGGCATGGACCTTTGCATTGTTCTTTCACCTGCTCAACGGCATTCGCCACTTGTTCTGGGATGCCGGTTGGCTGCTGGATCTGCGCGGCGCCTATGCCTCCGGGTGGATAGCGCTCGTGCTCGCCCTGGTACTGACCATCGCGGTGTGGGGAGGTCTGGCATGAATCTGCGAAATCCCTTGGCCAATGCGCACAACCATGGCGCTGCCGGTGACGGCGTGTCTCACTGGTGGGCACAACGCTTCAGTGCGATCCTGCTTACCGGGTTGACGGTCTGGCTGGTATTCGCGCTGACCCGGTTGATCGGCGCCGATCATGCGGCTGCTGTCGACTGGCTGTCATCACCATTCAATGCGGCCATGGCCATTCTTTTCGTTGTGACCTCCATCTATCACGGCAAGCTCGGCCTGCAAGTTGTCATCGAAGACTACGTGCATCATCGGCTGGCCGAAGTGACCCTGCAGGTGTTGGTCAAGATCGCTTCCATCGTCGGCGGCCTGCTGGCTGTCATCGCCATACTCAAAGTGGCTTTCGGAGTTTGAAGTTGAGCAAGGCTTACGACATCACAAAACACGAATATGACGTACTGGTCATCGGCGCCGGAGGCGCGGGTCTGCGCGCCACCATGGGGTTGGCCGCGACCGGCCTGACCACGGCCTGCATCAGCAAGGTCTTTCCAACCCGCTCGCATACCGTGGCCGCGCAGGGCGGCATGAGCGCGGCATTGGGCAACATGGGCGAGGACGACTGGCGCTGGCACATGTACGACACCGTCAAGGGGTCGGACTGGCTGGGCGATCAGGACGCCATCGAGTACATGTGCCGGGAGGCTATTCCATCGGTGATTGAACTGGAGCACTTCGGTGTGCCCTTTTCACGGACCGAGGACGGCAAGATCTATCAGCGACCCTTTGGCGGCATGACCACGCGCTTCGGTGAAGGCACGGCTCAGCGCACCTGTGCTGCGGCGGATCGCACCGGTCACGCCATCCTGCATACCCTCTACCAACAATCGCTCAAGCACGATGCGCAGTTTTTCATAGAGTTCTTTGCCATCGATTTGCTGATGGACGATGAAGGCGCCTGTCGCGGCGCGCTTGCCTGGGACCTTGCCACCGGCACCTTGCACGAGTTCAGGGCTCATGCCGTTATTCTGGCCACGGGCGGGTATGGCCGTTCATACTTCTCGTGTACCTCTGCTCATACCTGTACCGGCGATGGCAACGCCATGGTCCTGCGCGCCGGGCTGCCGTTGCAGGACATGGAGTTCGTCCAGTTTCATCCCACCGGGGTGTATGGCGCCGGCTGCCTGATCACCGAGGGCGTACGCGGGGAGGGTGGTTACCTGACCAATTCCGAGGGCGAGCGTTTCATGGAACGCTACGCACCCAATGCCAAGGACCTGGCCTCGCGCGATGTGGTTTCGCGCTCGATGACCATCGAGATTCGCGAAGGTCGCGGGGTCGGTGACAAGAGCGACCATATCCATCTGAATCTCCAGCATCTGGGCGCCGAGGTCATTAATGAACGCCTGCCCGGCATCGCCGAAACCGCGAGGATTTTCGCCGGCGTCGATGTCACCAAGGAGCCGATTCCCGTTTTGCCGACCGTCCACTACAACATGGGCGGCATTCCGACCAACTATCACGGCGAGGTCGTCACGCTCAAGGATGGTGACCCCGACAGCGTGGTGCCCGGCCTGTTTGCCATCGGCGAGGCGGCTTGCGTATCCGTGCACGGCGCCAATCGGCTCGGATCCAATTCACTGCTTGACCTGATCGTGTTTGGTCGTGCCGTTGCCCACCGGTGTGGTGAAATCATCAAGCCGGGCCAGTCCCACAAGTCGTTGCCGGCAGAAACTCGCGACGCCATACTGGGTGATTTCGATCGCCTTCGAAATGCCGATGGCTCGACCTCGACTGCTGACATTCGTGACGCCATGCAGCAGGTCATGCAGGAGGACGCGGCCGTGTTCCGCACCGGGGATACGCTCGAGAAAGGCTGCGAGCGGATTGCTCAAGTGAACGACAGCTTTGCAGATGTACAGGTCAGCGACCGGTCGCTGATCTGGAATTCCGACCTTGTCGAGACGCTGGAACTGAGAAACCTGCTGGGTAACTCGGTGACCACCATGGTGTCGGCCGAAAACCGCAAGGAGAGTCGTGGCGCCCATGCCCGCGAAGACTTCCCGGATCGCGATGATGACCAATGGCACAAACACAGCCTGATCTGGATGGATGAGGCCGGCAAGACCAGAATCGATTACCGCCCGGTTCATATGCATACATTGAGCGATGATGTCGAAGTCATCCCGCTCAAGGCCCGGACTTACTGAATCAAACCGAACAACAAACCGATCTCATGGCACAGTTCAGACTTCCGAAAAACTCCCGTATCAGCAAGGGCAAGCACTTTGCATCCGCCGATGGCGCGGGCAATGTCAAGACTTTTCGGGTTTACCGCTTCGATCCCGACAGTGGCGAGAATCCGCGCGTTGACAGCTACGACATCGATCTCGATCAATGCGGTCCGATGGTGCTCGATGCGCTGATCAAGATCAAGAATGAAATTGATCCGACCTTGACCTTCCGGCGGTCCTGCCGCGAGGGTATTTGTGGTTCGTGCGCCTTCAATATCGACGGAACCAATACCCTGGCTTGCACCACGGCGATCGATGAGGTCAAGGGAGACGTCAAGATCTATCCGCTTCCGCACATGCCGGTCATCAAGGACCTGGTGCCGGATCTGACCCATTTCTACGCCCAGTACGCTTCCATTCGACCCTGGATCCGAACCCAGAGTCCCGCGCCGCCGGACAAGGAGCGCTTGCAATCCCGCGAGGATCGGGCGCAAATGGATGGACTCTATGAATGCATCCTGTGTGCCTGCTGCTCGACTTCTTGTCCCAGTTATTGGTGGAATGGTGAGCGCTACCTGGGTCCAGCTGTGTTGTTGCAGGCCTATCGCTGGCTGGTCGACTCACGCGACGAGGCGACTGGTGAACGACTCGACGAACTCGAGGATCCGTTTCGCTTGTATCGCTGCCACACCATCATGAACTGCACCCGCACTTGTCCCAAGGGGCTCAACCCGGCCAAGGCAATTGCCGAAATCAAGAAGATGATGCTGGCCCGCCGAAGTCTCTGACTGAAATGACGCGCCCCCGGCAACCCGAGGTCTCGCGCCTGACCTGGCGGTGTAGGCGTGGCACCCGTGAGCTGGATGTATTGCTTTCGGATTGGTTGAGCAATCGCTACCCGGATTCCGGACCGACCCTCCAGAAGAGATTTGCCGAACTTCTCGAGTGTGAGGATGACCGGATCTGGGACTGGTTGACCGGGCGAGGTGAACCGGAACCGGATTTCGCCGAATTGGTCCAACGAATCCGTGAACACGCCGCCAACCGTTCCAGCTCGTAATCCCGCGGAGCTCTGGCCGATCCGGTCGCATCCCGCGCTGATCCTGATCGTGATCACACTGGCTATACTGGCAGTGCTTGCTGCATGGTTCAACGGGTTGCCGGTGGCCCTCCGCCTGGCTCTGACTTTGCTTGCCGTGAGCTACACGCTGCTGGCATTGAAGGCTGTGCTTCGCCCTCGTTTGCACAGCATTGGATTACAGGAACCCGGGTTGCGGGTGATGAATGCTGCCGGTCAAGCCATGGACCTGACCGTGACCGGTCGCGTGTTTGTCAGCCCACTTTTCATCAGCCTGTCCGGCCATTGTCCAGGCCAATCACGCCCGCTCGTCCTTGGCTTGTTTCGGGGCCAGCTCGAAGATCACGCCTATCGTCGCCTGGCTGCCTGGTTACGTACTCGGCACGGCCAGTGAAACGCTTGTTGCATACGCTTCGGCGCTGGCTGGTTCGCGTCGCCGTGGTGGTGATCCTGGTGGTGATCAGCGTGACCTTGCCACTGCGCTGGATCGATCCTCCCGGATCGGCCTACATGCTGGCCGACCGGGTCTTCAGAGGTCAGCCGGTGGTGTTTGACTGGGTGCCGGCCGAACGGATCTCTCCACATATGATGCTGGCCGTGGTTGCCTCGGAGGATCAGAACTTTCCTCATCATCGCGGTTTCGATACCCGTGAGATTCGTGCCGCCTTCGATGCCCATCGCCAGGGCGCGCGCTTGCGAGGGGCCAGCACGATCAGTCAGCAGTTGACCCGGAACCTGTACCTGTGGTCCGGTCGACACTGGTCCCGCAAGGGCCTGGAAATGGGACTGACCGTGCCCCTGGAATTGAGCTTGTCAAAGGCCCGCATCCTCGAAATTTACCTGAACGTAGTGGAGTTCGACACCGGCGTATACGGGGTCGAGGCCGCCGCGCGCCACTGCTTCGAAAAGTCGGCCGGCGATCTGACACGCGAGGAAGCCGCGCTACTGGCCGCTGTCCTGCCGGCTCCAAAGGCCTTGAATCCCGCCAGTCCGAGTGACTACCTTGTCCAGCGCCAGCGCTGGATCCTCGCCCAGATGAACAATCTTGGTCCGAACTGGATTCCTTGAACGGGTTAGCGTCGTGTCTCAGCAGGCATTGGCAATATCGATGGAGGGTGGTGCTGCAAGCCGTCCTCGGGCGGGGGATTTCGCTGAAGGCCTCGCCACCGCGTCGAACTGAAGCGGAATTCACCGCCCGAGGACGGCTTTGACTGGAACGAAGCCCGAACACTGAGACACGATGCTGATCAGGAAAGAGAAAACCTTGAAACGCCAAGACGCGAAGACGCCAAGTAAAAACACTTCATCAATTCCTTTACGTCTTGGCGTCTTTGCGTTTCAAGGTTCTGACTTTATGGGACTTTGAACGTCTTGACTACCTCAGACAACCGGCGGTGGTTGTTCGCGGGGGCGACGGCGCAGCAGGGCCCGGACCAGTCGGAATATCAGCCAGGCCACCACTATGAGCACCACAAGCCCGAACAGGACGGGAACGATCAGCGCCATCAGTATGGTGAAGATGCTGCCGGCGGTTTCTCCGGTCGAAACCAGCGGATTGGCCAGGCCACCGCTGCTGCTGGTCGACACCCCGCGGGCCATGACGGTCGAGCCCTGTACCACGCCGGCGGTTCCGCCGCCGAGCAGGGCGGCCGCGCCCCATTGAGAGACGGCGTTCATTTCCGGCAAAAGGGAAGAAACGATGACCGTACCGCCGCCAATGGCGGCCGGTGTAGCCAGAATGTCAAGCAGATTGTCTACCACCGGAATGTAATACCCGCCGACTTCCAGCAGCGCGGCAATGGCGACGATCGCCAGCACCGGCTCGGAGGTCATCCAGGCGAACTGATCACTCAACTCGAGAATCTCGAATCGACCGGCCAGGCCCAGAGCGAGAATCGGCAGAAAGACTCGCAACCCGGCCGCCGCGCTCAGGCAGATCCCGGCCATGATGGCCGAAAGCACGGTCAGGTCCGAGAGATTCTCCACCCGATCAACCCTTGCCGCGGGTTCGGGTCTTGTCCTTCTTGGCTTTCTTTTCCAGAAAGGCGATGATCAGGCCGGCGACATCCTTGCCCGTAGCGGTCTCGATGCCCTCGAGGCCGGGAGAGGAGTTGACTTCCATGACCAGGGGCCCATGGTTGGAGCGCAACAGGTCGACCCCGGCGACGTTCAGGCCCATGATTTTCGCGGCTCGCACGGCGACTGATCGTTCCTCCGGAGTGATCTTGATCAGCGCGGCGCTTCCGCCACGGTGCAGGTTGGAGCGAAACTCGCCGGGCTTGGCCTGGCGCTTGATGGATGCGACCACGCGATCTCCGATCACGAAGCAGCGAATGTCGGCGCCACCGGCCTCCTTGATGTACTCCTGAATCATGATCGACACGTTCAGCCCCATGAAGGCCTCAACCACGCTCTCGGCAGCCTTGCGGGTTTCGCACAACACCACCCCGATGCCCTGTGTGCCTTCCAGCAGCTTGGCCACCAGCGGGGCGCCGCCGACCATCTCGATCAGGTCACCGATATCATCGGGCGCGCGCGCGAATCCGGTGACCGGCAGGCCGATGCCACGCCGGGCCAATAGCTGCAGTGAACGCAGCTTGTCTCGCGAGCGAGTGACCGCCACCGACTCGTTGAGCGGGAAAGTCCCCATCATCTCGAACTGGCGCAACACGGCCGTGCCGTAGAACGTGATCGATGCGCCGATTCGCGGGATGACCGCATCGAAGGGGTCCAGTTGCTCGCCGCGATAGTGAATGGTCGGGCGATGCGAGGCGATGTTCATGTAGCAGCGAGTGGTATCGACCACGTGCACTTCGTGCCCGCGCTCGTTGGCCGCTTCCACCAGACGCTTGGTGGAATAGATTCTCTTGCTGCGGGACATGATGGCAATACGCATGATGATCGTCTCGATTCTTCAGGTGGTTCAGTCCAGTCGCGGTTTGCCCTGCAGAAATGTTCGGGCCGGATAGACCAGGGCATGATTCTCCATGGCGGTGCGCCCGAGCAGCATCCGATAGCGCATTCTCTCGCGATTGGTCAGGGTCATGTTAACCCGCCAGCGCGAGTGGCCAATGACGATTGCGGTACGGATGCTGAAGCGTTGCTCGGCCTCACCCGAGGTCGATCGCACGATTCGCGTGCCGTTGAGTCGGCATTCGCAATCTCGGTCGCTGCCCGTCTTGGCATGATCGGTATGGATGCGAAAGGCAACCCAATCATGGCCATCACGTTCGAACGGGCGAATGTTGCTGGCATGCAGGGCGCATGAACGTGCCCCGGTATCGACTCGCGCGCGCAGCCGATCAATCCCCAACTCCGGCAGACCCACCCATTCGCAGGCGCCGATGATCATGTTGGGGGCGATTGGCGCCTTCACGCCGGCTGTGCCTCAGTCGGGGCTGGCAAGATCATCGAGCATGGCCTTGAGGAAGCGTGCGGCTTCACCGCCGGTTGATGCACGGTGATCGAAGGTCAGTGACAGGGGAATCATGCGATGAACTTCCACTCCACCCAGAACCGGCACGACTTCGTGGCGCAGTTTGCCCGCGGCGACGATCGCCACGCACGGCGGCGTGATGACCGGAGTGGCGTAGCGACCGGCAAACTTGCCGAAGTTCGAAAGGATGATGGTGTAGTCCTTCAGATCCTCCGGCGGAATCGAACGGTTCTGAACGTTTTCGCGCAAGCGATTGATTTCCCCACGAAGCTGTTGCTTGTCGGCCTTGTTTACATTGCGTAGCGCGGCCACGAACAAGCCGTCCGGGGTATCCACGGCCATGCCGACATGCATGTTCTTGTGAATCATGCGCACATTGTCCTCGCCCCTGAACCAGGCGTTCAGGCCGGGTTCGGCCTGTGCGCCGGCCCACAGCGCTCGTAGCAGACGGACGGTAATGTCCTCGCCGGGGCGCCACGCCTGGATGTCGGCATCGTCCATCAGGGTGGTGGGCACAACCGACTTGTGCGATTCGCTCATGACCCGGGCCATGGTGCGGCGAGTGCCGCGAACCGGTTCCCATTCGCCTTCCGGTGATGATGCCGATTGCGGCTGCTCGGCAGCGCCCACTGGTTCGGTTTCAGGCCGAGATTCGGGCATCGGCTCGGCATGGTCCTGCGGCGCTGGTTCCGCGGCTGGCTGCGGTGAGGAGGTCGAGGGCTGTTGTTGTTCGATCGGCGCCAGGCCGTGCTCGGCGGCCTGACGGACATCGGCGGCGGTGACCACACCACCCGTGCCACTGGCAGTGACCCGGGAAATGTCCACCTTCAGCTTGCGCGCCAGTGCGCGCACCGCTGGTGTGACCTTGACCCCGCCAATGGTGCTGGTGCGTTCATGCAGGACTTCGTTGGATGACTGGACATTTCCAACTACCGTGCCGGTATCGGCGCGCTCGGGTTCAGGGGCCTCGGGTTCAGCGGGCTCTTCCTGCTGGTCACTGCCTGGTGCATCTTCCGGGCTTGGTTCGTCAGCGCTTGCTGTTTCGGGTTGCGAGCGATCGGCGGGCGCTTCCAGACTGGACAGATCCAGTTCATCGTCCCCGATGTCTCCGACAGACGGATCATCGGCCGGCTCTGATTCGGCACCGCCCGGGGCAGGCGTGCCAGTGTCCTGGTCATCGCCGGCGACCGAGAACTCCGCAAGCGGCGCACCGGTCTGGATCACGTCTCCGGCCTGGCCATGAAACTTGACCACCCGACCGGCATACGGGCTGGGCACTTCGACCACCGCCTTGGCGGTCTCCATCGACACCAATGGTTGGTCAAGTTTGACTTCATCGCCTTCGGCAACCAGCCATTCGACGATTTCCGCATCCGGCAGCCCTTCACCGAGATCGGGCAGATTGAAAACTTTCATGAAACCTCCAGAACCTGTTGGGCTGCATCGACAATACGACGCACACTTGGCATGTATTTCAATTCGTTACGGTACAACGGCATGACTGTATCGTAACCGCAGACCCGCTTGACCGGAGCATGCAGATTCCAGATTCCGGCATCAGCCAGCCCGGCAGCGATTTCGCTGGCCACGCCACAATTACGCGGCGCTTCCTGAATGATCACGCAGCGACCGGTTCGTCCCACCGACTCGAGGATGGTATCCATGTCCAGTGGACTGATCGTGGCGACATCAATGACTTCGACACTGACACCCTGCTTCTCGAGTTCATCAGCGGCCTGCATGGTTTCCTTGATCATGGCGCCCCAGGTCACCAGTGTCAGGTCATTGCCATCGCGCAGCGTATAGCAGACATCCAGCGGCAGCTCCTCGCCATCGTCGATGACTTCCTCGCGCTGCCAGCGGTAGATACGCTTGGGCTCCATGAAGATCACCGGATCAGGGTCGCGGATGGCGGCCAGCAACAGTCCATAGGCACGCGACGGCGAAGACGGAATGACCACGCGGATGCCGGGCATGTGGGCGAACAGGGCTTCCGGGCTTTCCGAGTGATGTTCCGGGGCATGGATTCCACCACCGCTTGGAAAGCGCAAGACCATGGGGCAGCTCAATCGCCCCCGGGTACGGTTGCGCATGCGTCCGGCATGGCACATGAGGTGATCGATCATCGGCATGGTAAAGCCGCAGAATTGCGCCTCGGCCACCGGCTTGACACCCTGGGAGGACATGCCGACCGACATGCCGGCGATCATGACTTCAGCCAGCGGTGTGTCGATGACCCGCTCGTCTCCGAAGCGCTCCTGAAGCCCGGCCGTGGCTCGGAACACACCACCGTTGACACCCACGTCCTCGCCCAGAATGACGACTCGGTCATCCTCCTCCATGGCGCGCGCCATGGCCAGGGTGATCCCTTCAATCAGCGTGATCTGGGCCATCAGTGGTGCCCTCCATCTTCCGGGTACTGCTCGGCATGGTCACGTTGCTCGGTCAGGTCATGCGGCAGTTCGGCGTACATGTAGTCGAACATTGCCGTGACCGGCTGCGGATCGTTCTCGACCATGTTCAGGTATTCATCGGCGGCATGCTGAACGAACTCGACGCATTCGTTGCTCAACTCCTCTTCCTGCGCGTCGTCCCAGGCGCCCTGGTTGGTCAGGTATTTGCGCAGTCGCGCGAGGGGTTCCTTGTCCCAGGCTTCCTCGACCTCCTCCTTCGGGCGATAACGTCGCGCATCGTCGGCCGTGGTGTGATCACTGAGTCGATAGGTCAGCATTTCGATCACGAACGCGCCCTTGCCCTGGCGCGCCGCCTTGACGGCCTTGTCCATGGCCCACAGACAGGCAATCAGATCGTTGCCATCGACCTGGATGCTTGGCAGTCCTCCGCCAATGCCTTTCTGGGCCAGGGTGGCGGCGGTGTTCTGCTTCGAGCGCGGCACTGATATGGCCCACTGGTTATTGACCACCACCAACACCAGCGGCAGTTTCCAGGCGCTGGCAGCGTTGATGGCCTCGAGAAAATCGCCTTTCGATGAACCACCGTCCCCGACCACGGACACCGCGACACGCGGTTCCTTGCGAAGCTTGTAGGCCATGGCCGCGCCGGCCGCATGCAGGCACTGGGTGGCGATCGGCACGCACCAGGCGAAATCATGTCTGGGCCCGGAAAAATTGTTGCCGCGCTCGTCGCCACCCCAGTACAGGAGGACTTCGGACATTTTCACGCCGCGGTAGAATTGGGCGCCGTATTCACGATACATGGGCGCAAAGCAATCCTCGTCCTGCATGGCCGCCCCGATCGATACGTGCGCGGCTTCGTGTCCCAGGCATGAGGCATAGGTGCCCAGCTTGCCTGTACGCTGAAGCGCGACCGCCTTCTTGTCGAAGGTCCGGGTCAGTACCATGAGCTTGTAGAGCTCACGCAGGCGTTCGAAGTCACGAGCCAGTGACGGGACGTGCTGGCTGTCCAGCAGGTTTCCATCCGGCCCCAGAAACTGAAAATGGTCCACCTTGAATGCGGCGACAGTCCGCGCCATGTTGGATACCTCGTCGATTCGATCCGGGATTTGTAAGGTGACCGGTCCGGTCGAGACGGGACCGGTCAGGAATGGGGCGATATTATACGCTCAGCCGGGAGCGGGTTAAACTCGATTATTTTGGCACCAAGGATAGTTCATGACCGATCATCGCAACCAGCGCGATCTTGAAGCAACCATTCAGACCGACCTGGCCGACAGGCTGGATTACTCCGGCTACCTGGACCTGGAAAGAATCCTGGGCGCTCAGCATCCGCTGTCCGATCCACCCCATCATGATGAGATGCTGTTCATCATTCAGCATCAGACCTCGGAGCTGTGGTTCAAGCTGGTCATCCATGAATTGCAGGCGGCCATGCGACAGCTGGCAGCCGATGATCCGGACCCGTGCATGAAGATACTGGCCCGGGTCAAGCTGATTCAGCAACAGTTGTTCAACCAGTGGGCAGTGCTCGAGACCCTCACGCCGAGTGAATATATCGAATTTCGCCACATCTTCGGCGATGCATCCGGGTTTCAATCGCACCAGTACCGGCTGGTCGAATTCATGCTCGGAAACAAGAATGCCCAGATGCTCGACCTGTTCCGGCATGACGAGGTGGCGCTGAAGCGCCTGGAAGGGGCCTTGCATCGTCCCAGTCTATATGATGAGTTTCTGTTGTTCCTGCATCGCAAGGGCCATGCGGTACCTACCGAGTGCGTGGAGCGTGACTGGTCGAAATCGCATCGACGCAATCCCGATCTGGTGCCGGTTTTCGTCGAGATCTATCGTAATACCGACGATTACTGGGCCGAGTACGCCTTGTGCGAGCGCCTGGTCGATGTTGAAGAGTCCTTCCAGCTATGGCGATTTCGTCATCTGAAGACCGTTGAGCGCATCATCGGTTTCAAGCGCGGCACGGGCGGCTCGAGTGGTGTCGATTTCCTCAAGCGGGCACTGGATCTGACCTTCTTCCCGGAACTTCTGGACGTTCGAACCGAGCTGTAGAGTGCGGACCGATTGCCATCGAACCGGTTGCACGATCCGAACGCGACGCTGTGACGGAACATGACCGATCCGGCGGGTGCGTTTGGAATGGATGCCGAAAGTTGTGCCATAATCGACGATTCCGAAAACTACAACGATGGGGATTCCAACCATGAGGCGATTGATGATTCTGACCGTGGCCGCGCTGGCTTCGACGGTCGTATTTGCACAGCAGATCGAGGTGCCGCGCATCGGTGACAACGTGACCGTGTTGACCGACGCCAACGGCATTCCGACGATCATTGGTGAAAACGAAGCGGATGTCACGTTTGTTCAGGGCTACTTGCATGCCCGTGATCGGTTCTTTCAGATGGACTATCTGCGCCGCGTTGCCAGCGGCACGGTAGCCGAGATGGTCGGTCAGCCGGGACTCGCCAGCGACATCCAGTTGCGTACCCTGGGGCTGCGCCGGGCCGCATGGGCGAGCTTCGTGCGCCTCGACGCTGCCGAGAAAGCCTGGTTGAAGTCGTACGCCGATGGCGTCAATCACTACCTGGCCACCAATCCGCTGCCTCCGGAATACGAGGTTCTGAATTTGAGCGTGGCCGAACCCTGGTCACAGGTGGATTCGCTGGTCATCGGCAAATTGCTGGCGTTCCAGCTTTCCTTCGACCAGAGTCTGTCGGCGATTAACAACACCATTCGAATCGGCACCTACCAGGCGGTTGGTGACGCGGTGGGTTTTGACGGCACCGCCCTGTTCCTGCAGGACCTCAATCCAAGCATTCCCGTTGACGGTCGATTGACGGCGCCGGATTTCTTCGAGCGTATCGGCATCATCCTTCCCGAACCCGAAGACAGTGGAGTGGGCATGGAGGACGCGGTCGCCGGCCAGCCTCAACCCAAGGCGCTGGATGCCAATCGATCGCTGGTCGAATCGATGCCGACCTTCGATCAGCATACGGTCGAGATGGCCAGAAACTTTCGTGATGCGGTGCAAGGACTGCCGTTTATCGGTGAGAACCTGGATCTGGGCAGCAACTGGTGGGCGGTCGCGGCCGAGCACACCGAGTCCGGTTACCCGCTGTTTGCCAACGATCCCCACCTGAGCCTGAGCATGCCCCCGGTATTCATGAATGAAAACCTGGTCGTGCGTGACGAGGAACTGGTGGTCAGCGGCGTGGTATTTCCAGGCGCGCCAGTCAATGCCCAGGCTTGCACCGACTTCCTGTGCTGGGGATCGACGGTCAATCGTCTCGATGTGACCGATGTCTTCCAGGACCAGATTCGGGTCAACAATTTCGGTCTGCCCTCCCACACCGTTCACGACGGTCAGCCCGAGCCCATCCTGTATGCATTCCAGACCTTTTTCGTCAACGATCCCATGAGCGATGAAATGGATGATGTGAATCGTGCCAGCGTTGGCTACGACGCTGGTGGCATCACCTTCATCGTGCCGCGTCGCAATCACGGTCCCATTCTGGAGTTGATGGGCGATACCGCTCTGACCGTCCAATACACCGGCTGGGGCCCAACCTTCGAACTGTCGGCCTTCAGAGCCTGGACCCGGGCGCGCAGCATGGAAGAGTTCGAGGAGGGTCTGAAGCGATTCTCGTTCGGCTCCCAGAATTTTCTGTACGCGGACATCGAGGGCAATATTGCCTACTGGGTCGGGGGAGAAATGCCGCTGCGGGCCGATCTGCAGAACGATATGGAGCCGGATGGCGGCATTCCGCCCTGGTTCATTCGTGACGGCAGTGGTGAGCTCAATCACGAATGGTTGATCGCCGATGAGCGCCAGCCCGGTCAGGCCACGCCATACGCATTGATTCCGCGTGAGGAGATGCCATACGCCATCAACCCGCCCTGGGGCTACATCGCCAATGCCAACAATGACCCGGTGGGAACGACCCTGGACGGGAATCCGCTGAGCCAGCTGCGCCCCGGCGCGAACGGCATCTACTATCTCAATACCAACTATGCCGACCTCAGAATGGGTCGGGTCGATCGCGTGCTTCAGGATCTGGTGGATGCCGGCAATGTGACCATCGATGACATGAAGGCTTTGCAGGCCAACAACCAGTTGCTTGATGCCGAATTGCTGCTGCCGTTCCTGTTGCTGGCCTTCGAGAATGCCATGGACGAGGAAGCCTGGCCGGGGCTGGCCGCGCTGGCATCCGATCCGCGTATCCAGGAGGCCATCGGGCGTCTGGCTGCATGGGATTTCTCCACCCCGACCGGGATCGAGGGTGGCTTTGATCCGGGCGGTGATCCGACCGGCGCCGGCCAGCCCACGCCTGAGCAGGTGGCCAGCAGTGTGGCGGCCACCATCTACAGTGTCTGGAGAGGCGAGGTCATCGCCAACACCATCGACGCCACATTGAGCGCGGTGGGACTGGAAGATGAACTGCCCGGGCAGAAAGTGGCCTGGCGGGCGCTGGTCAACCAGTTGCGCCTGTTCCCCCTGACCCAGGGCCAGGCGGCTTCCGGCCTGACTTACTTCAACGTTCCTGATGCACCCGACCCGGCTTCGGCCCGGGATGCCGTGTTGCTGGCATCCTTGCAGGGGGCGCTGGATCGGCTGGCCTCGGAAGATTTTGCCGCAGCATTCGGTGAGTCCGAGAATCAGGATGACTATCGCTGGGGCAAACTGCACCGGGTGGTGCTTGCCCATCCGCTCAACAATCCGATGCTGAACGTCCCCGCGGCCGGTGGTTTTTCCGATGTTGGCGAAGGTTTGACGGGTATTGCCCGCGCCGGTGGCTTCGAGGCCGTGGATGCCTCCAGTCACAGCGCAAGGGCGCGTGGTGTCAACAGTTTCATGTTCAGCAGTGGCGCGGCGCGGCGCGGTGTGGCCACGCTGACACCGGAAGGCCCCCAGGCCGAAGAGATTGTCCCGGGCGGCCGTAGTGGCATCTTCCTGAGTCCCTTCTATACCAACCAGCTTCGCTTGTGGCTGGTCAATGACTATCTGCCGCTTGCTATCGGCGAGGATGACGCCGAGGACAGTTCCGCCATCGCCGAGACCTTTTCTCCACAGTAATCCAAGGCTTCAGCATGGCTGCTTGAACGGAAGCGCCCGCGAGATTTCGCGGGCGCTTCCAGATGCGGCTTGAAAGCGTCCGTTCAGGCGTCCATAACTGAAGAAATCTGGACCTTTCCCTGGAGGCATGATGCTCAACCTGCTCGATCAATTCGCATTGGCTCACACGCAGGTCACTCGCTTGAACGCCGATTTGTCGGAAGTGGTTTCTCCCGATCAGAAGTTCAGCGCCAAGGTGGAGTTGAAACTGACGCCGCGCGAAATGCCGGCCGAGCAGGAGGTCACCCAGTACCAGGTGACCGCCCGCATGCTGTGCCGAGGTCACCGTGAGCAGGACGATGCGGAAAAGCCCTTGTTCACCATCGAATTTGTCCTGCAGGCGGTCTATCGACAATTTCAGGGCGACCCGGTCAGTTTCGAGGCATTCACCCGCAATCATGGCTCGCTGACCCGTCAGCTGTATCCGCTGATCCACCATCAGCTCAAGCCGATTTTCAAGCAGTTCGGTCTCGATCAGGTACACTTGCCCTACGATCTGGCCAGTCAGGCAGCAGAGAAGCGGCCACCGGCGAATCGCCAGGTGCATTGATTGTTCAGGCCGACAACCATCCCACTGTTGAGGGAACAGATACGTGTCCAGTGATCGCCGCGAACCGATCGCCAAGGTCGATACGGCCTGGCTGCGCATGGAGCAGCCCACCAACCTGATGATGATCACCGGGGTCATCGTGCTGGCCGAGCCGGTGGACTTCGAGACCTACAAACAGATCATCGCCAACCGGTTCCTTGCATTTCGGCGCTTTCGGCAGAAGGCGGTGGACAACGTACGCGGCTGCTGGTGGGAAAAGGATGAGTATTTCGATATCAACAGCCATGTTCGTCGAGCGGCCCTGCCTGGCAAGGCCGACAAGGCCGAACTCGAGCAGTTCGTCTCCGACCTGGCCTCCACACCCCTGGACAAGACCAAGCCACTGTGGCAGTTCCACCTGGTCGAGAACTATGTGGAAGGGCCGGCAGTGGTCAGCCGAATTCATCACTGTTACGCAGATGGGATCGCGCTGGTCCAGGTCTTGCTCTCGCTGACCGATTCAAGCGCCCAGGCTTCTCTCGAGCTGGTTCACCCCGATCAGTGGAAGAAGCAGCGGGTCGCCGAGTCCAATATCTTCAAGCGCCTGATGGCTCCGGCCAGGGAGGGCGTGGATGCGGTCCAGCATATCAGCCAGAAGGTGGTCGAAGAGGCCCTTCACCTGGTGCGCGAGCCGCACGTGGCCGCTGACTATGCCTATGGGGCCGGCGAGGTGATGTCCGAGTTCGCCACCGCCTTGCTGCTGCATGATGATCCTCCGTCACGGTTCAAGGGGGCGCTGGGTGTGCGCAAGCAGGTGGCCTGGGCGGAGCCGATCGATCTTGAAGAGGTCAAGGCGGTAGGCAAGGCACTTGGCTGCACTGTCAATGACGTATTGATCGCCGTCATGACCGGCGCCTTGCATCGCTATCTGGTCGAATGTGGCGATGATCCTTCCGAGTTGACCATGCGAGCCACGGTGCCGGTCAATCTGCGACCACTCGAGCACGCCCGAGAGCTGGGCAATCACTTCGGGCTGGTGTTTCTGGACTTGCCGATCAGCGAGCCCAACCCGCTGGCGCGCTTGTACCAGGTCGCCGAATTCATGCATGAACTCAAGCACTCCAAGCAGGCCATCATGTCGATGGGCTTGCTGGCGGTGCTTGGCATGGGGCCCACGGCGCTGCAGAAGCCGGCCCTGGAATTGTTCAGCCGCAAGGCTTCAACGGTTCTGACCAACGTGCCGGGTCCTCAGGACACGCTGTACATGGCCGGTTCGCCACTCAAGGAAATGATGTTCTGGGTCCCACAGACCGGCTCGGTCGGCATGGGAATCAGCATCATCAGCTACCAGGGCAAGGTCTTTTGCGGGTTGATCACTGACCACAAGCTGGTCCCGGACCCCGACGAGGTGATGCGAGATTTCCAGGTCGAGTTCGACAATCTTTTGCACCTGACCATGCTGCTCGGTCCACAAGAGGGCTGGGTCAGCCCAGATGTCGTCGATTCCATCCACGAGTGGATTGATGGAGACCAGTCTCTGATCGGCGACTGACTATAGAGCCTATCCGAAACCTTTTGTAAGAAATCCTATCAAGCAACTCTCGCCCCGCCACCACAATCCGCAAAATCACTCCATTGATTCGCGCGCATACTCGCGATCGAGCAATTGCATGGCGTCGATGGGCTCGATGCCGGCGGCTGCGTGGTAGGCGGCGTTGGATTCCTCGATGCGTTTGTCGCCGTACAGGAGATACAGGGCGTTGCCGTATTCAAGCTGTGCGATCGGGGCGTTCGGGGTCAGCTCCAGGGCGCGTTGGCAATGCTGCATCGATTGATCGGCGCTGGCGCCGTAGGTCATGGAGCCGACCAGCTTGCCGACCTTGTCGATGATCTCGGCATGATACAGGCCAAGCGCGGTGTGCGCCTCGGCATGATCGGGCGCCAGCTCAAGCGCCTTTTCCAGCGAGACCTTGATCTTTCCGCCCACGCCCTGGGCGAGCGCCTTGGTGATCGATATGCACTGGCTGTAGCGACCCAGTAGAAATGCGTGGAAGTAATGGGCATTGGCATCATCGGGATAGGCTTTGATGGCCTTTTCGGCGCGCTTGATTCCCGTTTGATAGATCTCGATCTTGGCTTCTTCATCTTCCTCGAGATAGTCGGCGTAAATGCCGCTGGCCTTGTTGGCCACGGCGTGAGCGATCAGGCCGGTTGACTCGGCCAGATCAACGGCTTGAGCGAAGTCTCCGCGATGAAAGGCTCGCCAGGCATCGGCAAGTGTCCCGGCCGCGCCCTCGGGGTCGTCATGATCCGGCTCGAGTGCCCGGATGCGCTCGGCGTCGGGATACGGTTCGCAATCTCCGTTGTGGAGCTTGTCCCAGGCCGAGCGCAAGTCATTGCCGCGGAAATCAAAGGAGGATTGGTCGTGTGGAAATTCTGTCCAGTTCTTGGTGTTCATTTTTAGTGTGACCGCTCTAGGAACTCGCTCTATCTTAAACCTCGAAGCTGTGATTCACAGCCCCACTGACACAAATTCGAGGAGATTCATCATGGCCAAGAAGACCGCCAAGAAAAAGGTTGCCAAGAAGAAGGTAGCCAAGAAGACCGCCAGCCGCAAGACCACCGCAAATCAGGCGCAGGATTACGCGCATGAAATCTGGCTTGCCGGTCTCGGCGCTTTTTCACTCGCCCAGGAAGAGGGTGGCAAGATCCTCAAGCAGGGCAGCAAGTCGATTGACGACGCCACCAGCAAGGTATTGGGTGAGTCCAGCAAGTTGTTCGACCGCCTGGTCAAGGAAGGCGCGAAGCTGGAAAACAAGGGTCGCAAGCTGGCTACTGATACCGTCGGCGGCGTGCGTGGTGATGTCGAAAGCCGAGTTGGCAAGGTCCGCGAAACCGCCCAGACCAACTGGGACAAGCTTGAGAAGGTCTTCGAGCAGCGTGTCGCCCGCGCCCTGTCGCGCCTGGGCGTGCCGACTTCCGATGAAATCAATCAGCTCAGCAAGCGCGTGGCGGAGCTGAACAAGCGAGTTGCCGATCTGGCCAAGAAGCAGGAAGCGGCCGAGGCTGCACCGAAGAGTCAGCCCAAGGCCAACTGAGCCTGATCGACAAAGGTCTACCCCGAACGCAGCCCTGGCTCCCTCTGCCGTAAGCGAGGCTGCGACCTTGGCCCGAACCTCACGGTTCGGGCCTTTTTTGTTTCCCTGATGGAAGTCTCCGCTTTCAGCGCTATCGCCAGCCGATCTCCCTGGCCGTCTGGGCGCCTATGGTGGCCTCGTCCAGATTGAGTGCCGGACGGGACTGGTCGGGCCCCATCGGGATTCGCATGGCCATGATTTCGGCCCTGGATTGTGGGTACACCGGTTCACGGTCGGGCTGAGCGTAGCCTTCCGGGGATTCGGGTTGGCCCGTTCCGAAATGGTAGAGATCGCTGGCGCCAAAGGTGTGCAGGATTTCGTGGGCAAGTTGCAGGTTGTTGTAACGAATGGGTTGGTCACCCGCAATCAGGTTGACCAGGGCCAGTCGTGGCCGAGACATTCCAACCGAATGCAAAGTGCGACCCTGACCGCCTGGACTGTGATAGTGGGCAACGATGATGCTGTCGGCTTCGCGATGTTGCCGGCTGAACCGAAAGTGCCACCAGCGCATGCCGCCCGCCCATCGTAATCGCTCAATGTGACTGCCGTTGCGAGGTGGCGCGGGAGGAGCAAAATCGATGGCCGAAGCCAGGCGGATTTCAATCGGGCGTTCCAGGGCGAGTTCATGATCACTGGCTTCTTGAGTAAAGAACGCCTCGATCTCTTCGAGGTGACCCGATTCGAGCTGGTCGATCCAGTTCGCCACCCCTTCGTGGTCGTCCGGATTGTGGGGATAGATCACGACCACTTTGGCCCGGGTCCAGTCCGGTCTCGGATCATGTTCCAGAAAGAACAGGTAAGCCAGGGGGACCAGAGCCAGTAAGAGGATGAGAACTCGAATTTGTTTGGCCTTGGTCATTAAGAGAGTTTACCGGAAGGCTTCAGGGGTCAGAGGTCAAGGGGGCGATGATTCGTCGAAGTTTTTCTATGCCTTCGAGTAAACGGGGGCCGGGGCGGCCCAGCCAGGCTTCGCTGATGGGATGGATTCTTTGATTGGCTATGGCGGGAATGGTTTCCCAGCCTTCGCGGCGGCTGACGATGTGGGGGCGGTATTTTTCTTCCCTGACGCCGCACCAGCTCATGATGATGACTTCAGGGGCCGCCTGGCGGGCCTGTTCGGAGCTGATTTCCAGACTCTCGGTATCCTCATCGGCGAATGGATTGATTGCTCCGGCCAGGGTGAGCATTTCATTGACCCAGGATTTTCCTCCGGGGACGATCACCGGCTTGGGCCACCATTCAACAAGAACGGGTACGGGGTTTCGACCGGGTGGTCGCGATGACAGGACCTGTTCGAACTGTCGGGTCAGTGTTTCGGCCCTGGCCTGGGCATCGACCGCCTCGCCTATGGTGCGAATGTCGCGGGCGACGTCGGCCAGGTCATGTGGCTGGGTGATCAGACAGGGCAGGCCGGCGCCCTTAAGGCGCTCCAGGCAGCGCTCATGCCCGGGCACGGTCAGCGATGTGATCACCAGGTCCGGTTTGAGCTCGACAATGCGTTCGACATCGATGTCCAGGTCCGGCCCGACTTTATCGATGTGCTCGACAACTTCCGGCGGATGGTCGGAGTGATCGTCGACACCGACCAGCCAGTCGGCGCGGCCCAGGGCGCAGACGATTTCGGTATTGGAGCAGGTATGGGTGACCAGCCTCACGAGGTTTCCCCGTCAGACCTTGATTCAGGTCTCGGTTCACGCCAGCGGTCGGCCAGTTCGCTGCCGCGGTGCTCGTCGACCGGTAGCACCGTCAGCATGGCCGCGGCAAACAGCAACAGGCAGAACACGATGGCGGTCGCCAGACCGAGCCAGGCCTGTAGCAGTCCCAGACCGAGAATGCCGAATACCGCCGCCAGTTTCGAGGCTGTGCCCCAAAAGCCGAAGAATTCGGCGGCTTTGCCATTGGGGGTCAGTATGCCAACCAGGGCACGACCGGCCGATTGTGACGAGCCCAGGCTCAGCCCGGACAGGATGCCGGCAAACAGGAACACGTACTGGGCTTCCCATTCAACCTGGAACAGCGCGCGGGCGACATCGGTCAGCAACGGGGTTTGCCAGATGGCCAGAATGGCGGCAATCCACAGGCTCAGGGTGATCAGGTAAGTCCGGCGCGCGCCGATGCGGCTCTGGATGAAGCCGAAACCCAGCGCGCCAATGGCCGCGGTGATCTGCACCGTGACAAACATCATCACGCGTACATGCTCTTCCCAGCCAATGACTTGCGAGCCATAGATGAATGAAAAACTGACAATGATGTAAATCCCGGCCATCATGAAAAACACCGAGATCAAAAGATTGCGCAGATCCCGGAACCAGGCCAGGTGGGTCATGGTGTCGCGCAGTCGGCCAATGCCGCTGCCGAGCAGCGATCGACCCGGCGGCAGTGGACGGCGGCGACCGCGTTCTTTCAGCCAGATGAAGGTCGGTAGTGCGGCCAGCAGGAAGAATACCGCCGCGAATGGGCCGACCCAGCGAATCCGGTCATAGTTGTCCTCGCTGACATCGCCGAGAAAGTACAGCGCAAAGATCGTCGAGACCAGCCCGCCGACATAGCCAAGGCTCCAGCCCAGGCCCGAAATCCAGCCCAGATCCTTGCGCGGCCCCAATCCCGGCAGGAAACTGGCGATGAATGCTTCACCGATGGCGTAGGCAAAGTTGGACAGGATGATCAGGCACATGGCCAGCACGATCCAGCCCGGCTCGACCAGCCACAGCAATGCCGTGGTGACGATGGTCAGCAGGTAGCTGATCAACAGAAATCGCTTGCGCAGGCGCGAGTGATCCATGATCGCCCCGCATAGCGGATTGGCCGCCACCACCATCAGGTAGCTGACCGCCAGCGCCACGCTCCAGAGCAGGTTGCCGAGCCGGTAATCCGGCCCGTCCCCGACGATGACCCGGGTAAACAGGTCCCCGAAGATCACCGTGATGATCAGCAGGGTATAGGCCTGGTTGGCAAAGTCGAACATCGCCCAGCCAAAAATCTCCTTGGCCGGAGCGCGCTTGCGAGTGACCATGTCATATCCGGAAATTGATCGTCCCCGTAGGTTAACCCGACCCGCCCACCCAATCCGAGTAGAATGCCCAACCAACAAACGAACCAACGAACAAACGAACCAACCAACAAACCAACAAACCGAAAAATGACTTTCCGCGTCCCCAACACCCTGGCCCTGCTGTTTTTCCTGATGGTGGCGGCGTTGATCGCCACCTGGCTGATCCCACAGGGTCATTTCGATACCGAGATCAACGAGGCCGGTCGCGCCGTGGTGGTGCCGGGTTCCTATGAAGTGGTTGAGGAACGTCACCTGATGAGCCCGCTGGAGTTGTTCACGGCGGTGCCAAGGGCATTTGCAGCGGCCTCGGACATCATTTTCTTCCTGTTCATCATCGGCGGCGTACTGGCCATTATCCGCGCGACCGGCACCATCGACGCCTTGCTGGGGCGCTTGCTGGAACGCTTCAGCAGTCGGCCGGCGATGCTGATCTTCGTGGTGATTTTCGTGTTTTCCCTGGCTTCCAGCGCGGTCGGCTCGTCCGGGGAGTACATTCCATTCGTGTTGATCCTGGTGGCGCTGTGCCGGGCCATGCGCATGGACCCGATGACCGCGGTGGCCATGGTGATCTCGGGCTACGGCGTGGGTTACGGCGTTTCGGCCTTCAACCAGTACACGGTGGTTGTGGCCCAGGGCGTGGCCGACTTGCCGATTTATTCCGGTTGGCAGGTGCGCCTGGCCTTGCTGGTGCCGTTCGTGCTGATTGCCGTGCATCATGTCTGGTCGTATGCCGCCAGGGTACGCCAGGATCCCGCGGCCAGCCTGGTGCGAGATGACGAGCCCCCCGATGGTGGCGAGCCCCCCCGGGAGTATCCCAGCATGAATCTCGGCCACGTGGCCATCGTGATGGGCTTCCTGCTGGCCCTGAGTGTGGCCATCTGGGGAATCGCCACGCGCGGTTGGTATCTCAACGAGCTGGGAGCGGCTTTCCTGGTTCTGGGATTCGTTGCCGCGCTGATCGGCAAGCTCTCACCCAGCATCACGGCCGAAAAGTTCATCATCGGCGCACGTCAGTTGACCGAAACCGCGCTGCTGGTCGGTGTGGCGCGTGGCATTGCCCTGATCATGGAAGATGGTCAGATCCTGCACACCATCGTGCATTACCTGTCACTGCCGTTGTCGTTGGTCGGCGCCGAGCTGTCCGCGGTCGGCATGCTGATCATCCAGTCCATCCTCAACCTGTTCATCCCATCCGGAAGCGGCCAGGCGTTTGTCACCATGCCGCTAATGGCGCCGTTGAGCGATCTGGTGGGCGTATCCCGCCAGGTGGCGGTACTGGCTTATCAGCTCGGCGATGGGTTCACCAACATGATCATCCCCACCAACGCCATACTCATGGGAATTCTCGGCATGGCCGGAATTTCCTATGCCAAGTGGCTGCGATTTGCCTGGCCACTGATGCTCAAGTTGTTCCTGGCCGCCGCGCTGGTCCTGGTCGGCGCGGTCTGGCTGGGCTTCGAATAAGGAAACCACAGATGACCGATCGGCGGCGCAAACGGGTTCTGATCACGGGTGGTGGCTCCGGATTGGGCGAGGCCATGGCGCGTCGTTTCGCCGACCAGGGTGAGCAGCTCATCGTCGCCGATCTCGATTCGGAGCGTGCCGGCACTGTTGCCGAGTCCCTGGGCGAAGATCATTTGGCGCTGACCATGGATGTCACGGCCGAAGATGATTGGCAGCGGGTTCTGTCCGAGGTGAAGGATCGATGTGGCGGGCTGGATGTGCTGATCAACAATGCCGGAGTTGCAGTGGGCGGCACGCTGGAGGAGACCTCGATCGAGGACTGGCGCTGGGTGTTCGACATTGACTTGATGGGTGTCGTGCTGGGCTGCAAGACATTCGCCCCGTTGCTGCGCGAGCAGGGACACGGTCATATCATCAATGTGGCCTCGTTTGCCGGTTTTGCCGGAGCCCCGGGCATCAACGCCTATGGTACGGCCAAGGCCGGGGTGATCGCGATGTCGGAAATGCTGCGTGCCGAGCTGGCCACGGCCGGGGTTTTCGTGTCGGTGCTGTGCCCGGCATTCGTCAAGACGCGTTTGACCGAAACCATGCGTGCGCCGGACCCGAGCTATCAGAGCCGGGTCGAACGCTGGATGCACAACTCCGGCGTCAGCGCCGAGGATGTCGCCGGCGTAGTTTTGAACGCCGTTCGCAAGCCGCGTTTCATGCTGTTGACGCACGGCAATACGCGCTGGATCTGGCGCCTTCGGCGCTGGTTTCCCGAGATGTACTTCAGAATGGTCATGCGCGGCGTTCGTCGCATCGAACAGCGTCAGACGCGAAAACATTCGAATGATTGATCGTGGGAGAGCACTTGTGGCGGCTTGCAGGCATTCACATTTGCCGTAATACTTTGCAAGTGCGGGGCAGAAACGATGGGATTGTGGTTTCATGACTGAGCGTTTCTATCTTGAAAGTTCAACGGGTCAGACTCGCCTCCCTCGCAGGCTGGACCTGGTTGAATTTCCGGCCACCATCGGTCGACATCCCGATTGCAGTGTTCAGTTGAACGTCGATCGGATCTCGCGCCTGCACGCCCGATTCGACCTGGTCGAAAGTCAATTGCACATCGAGGATCTGGGCAGCACCAATGGGACGTATGTCAATCATCAGCCGATCAATGCTCAGACCGAGGTGTCGGTGGGTGATGTGGTGCATCTTGCCGATCATGAGTTCCGCCTGATGCGTGAGAAGATCGACACCGTTCATGCGGCCGGTCCGGTCAGCTCTGCCGAGACCGTCATCGGCATGAATCCGTTGCCGCGCCAGTTTCCATTGCAAATGTCGGCCATGTTGGATTTGCTTGACACTGGCAAGGTCCAGGCATTTGCCCAGAGCATCTACCATGCGGACGGAACCATGCTGGGCTGGGAGCTACTCGGGCGCAGCACTCATCCGGACCTGACCGAGGGGCCGGGCCAGATGTTTTCCCTGGCTGCTGCACTGGATGCCGAGGTTCGTCTCAGTCGTCTGTTGCGTCACACCGCGTTTGCAGCCGCCCACCGGGCGGGACTGGACAAACCGCTGTTCTTCAACAACCACCCAACCGAATGCCGTGATTTCGACAACCTGCTGAAGGATCTGCGCGAACTGCGCGGCCGCTTTCCGGATCTGGATCTGGTTTTCGAGATGCATGAAGGCGCGGTCACGGATCTGGAGGTCATGGCCGAGGTCAAGTCCGAGCTTCAGTCCATGAACATCCAGCTGGCCTACGATGATTTCGGCGCCGGTCAGGCCCGGCTGCTGGAGCTCATCGAGGTCCCCCCGGACTATCTCAAGTTCGACATATCGCTGGTTCGTGGCCTGGAAGACCGAAACTCGCCCAAGTATCGACTACTGGCCACGCTGCACGACTTGATCAGCGGACTTGGTATCCGAACGCTGGCCGAAGGGATCGAGACCGAGACGGCGGCAGAGTGTTGCCGGGAAATCGGAATCGATTACCTGCAGGGCTACCTGTTTTCCCGCCCACGACCGGTCTAGAGTTACCACCACAGCGAAACCGACAGTGCGCCGTAATCCTGGGCGGCAAGCTGGCCTTCAAATTCGCGGCTGCGCCAAACATGGGTATACGCTGCGCGAAACCGGCCCTGGGTGTAGACCAGGCCACCGAACAGCTCGCCAACCATGCGTCTGGCATCCACGCCATCGCGTCCGCCGATGGTGTTGCCTTCGATGAACAGATCGCGCCCGACCAGTCGGCCCTCGCTGCCGACAAAGACATACCAGCTTCGAGTGCTCTCGGGTACGAAAAAACCGGATCCTGAGACCGCTGGGGTGATGCGTGGCGGTCCGAAGTCATCGGGCAGATTGTGTCCGAGGCGAAGGAAACTGCCGATGGTCGCGTGGGTATGCGCGTTGCCCAGCGTCATACCACCGAGCAGGCTGACATCCATGCCGAACCGGTCAGGTTTCGCCCAGTCCACGATACGACGGAATCGGTCGTAGCCCAGCAGCAGCGTGGGTTCATTCTTGAGTTGGGTGTCCCAGCCGGTGGGCATGTCGGTATCGATTGCCCGATGAACGCCTCTCTGGATCTGCTTGCCCAGCGCCGCCGGACCGACGATGCCGAGACCGACTCTCACCCGGTCGGCGCCTTTCGGGTGCAGCGTGCCGGTGGAAAACTTCATGTGAAGCCAGGCCGCATAGGGACGATCATCCGGAGGAAGCTCCGGATTGACGATGTCGGCGGGCGTATACATGTTGTGACCGATGGACAGGCTGTAGGGCAGGGCGGTGGCATCCTCGAAACCGGGAAAACGGACCGCGATTGATTCAAGCCATGACGGCGCCTCGCGCGCTGTGGCGATTCGACTCAGACGCACGCCACTGGTGTAGTAACGGTCCTCACCGGCGAAAATGTCGTTTTCGTACTCGACGATCCACAGCGAATGGTCTTCGATTTCTTCGGCAAGGATCGGGGTAAACCATGCCGATGCCACGATTGCGGCCAACCAGACAAGCCTGAGCATGAAGATCGTCCTCTTACCAGATATTCACGCGCTCTTCCGGAGTCAGGTAAAGCTCGTGCACCGGTTCCACTTCGAAAGCGTCGTACCAGGCGTCGATGTTGCGCACCACGCCATTGACCCGGTAGCGCGCCGGGCTGTGCGGGCCGGAGATCAACCGTGCGCGCAGCGACTCCTCGGTCTCAATGGTTCGCCAGACCTGGCTCCAGGCCATGAAGAAACGTTGATCGCCAGTGGTGTTATCAAGGATTGGCGCCTGCCCGTCATGGTGATCATCGAGATAGAGCTGGTAGGCGTGATGGGCAATCGACAATCCGCCCAGATCGCCGATATTCTCCCCCAGCGACAGGCGCCCGTTGATGTTCATGCCGGGCAGGGGTTCGAATTCTTCGTACTGGGCCACAAGCACCTCGGTGCGCTCCTCGAACTGCTGACGTGATTCATCCGTCCACCAGTTGCGCAGCACGCCATCGGCATCCGAGCGCGAGCCCTGGTCATCAAAGCCATGCCCCATCTCGTGGCCGATCACTCCGCCGATGGCGCCGAAATTGACGGCCGGGTCGGCATTCGGATCAAAGAACGGCGGTTGCAGTATGGCTGCGGGAAAGACGATTTCATTGCGTGTCGATGAGTAATAGGCATTGACGGTTTGCGGTGACATGAACCATTCCCATTCCCGAACCGGCTCATCAAGGCGTGCCAGCGAGTCCTCCCACCACCACTGGTCGAGACGATCAAGGTTGCCAATCAGATCATCGGCCTTGATGGCGACATCCGAGTAGTCACGCCAGCGATCCGGGTAGCCGATCTTGGGCAGAAAGGCCTCCAGTTTGGCTTGCGCTTCGGCGCGGGTGGGTTCATCCATCCAGTCGAGGGTCTCAAGACGCTCTGCAAATGCTCGCCTGAGATACTTGACCAGTTCCTCCATCTGCTCGCGAGATTCCGGCGGGAAGTGGGCTTCCACGTACTTCCGGCCGACCAGTTCGCCCAGACGCCGGCTGACCATGTTGATCGCGCGACGGTCTCGTGGGCGTTGCTCCTCGACACCATTGAGCCGGCGTTGAAACAGCTCGAAGTGGGCATCGGCATACGCCTCCGGCAATATCGGTGCATGGTTGTTGATCCAGTGAAAGGCATGCCAGGAGGACCAGTGCTCGACGGGAAAGTCCTTGAACAGCTCTGCACTGGCCTTGATCGCGGTGTTGGTGGCCATCACCAGCTCTTCGATGTCGTTCACCTCGCGCTTGTCCAGCAGTTGGTTCCAGGGGAACCCGGGCGCCTTTTCGTCCAGCTTCTGGCGAGTGATCAACTGGTAGTTTGCCAGGCGGTCGCGTTGCTGGACCCGGTCCCAATGCACTTTGGCAATGGCCGTCTCCAGGGCCATGACATCATCGGCACGCTCTCGAGGTCGGTCGATTCCGGCCCGTTCCAGGGTATCGGCAATGTAATCGACATAGGCCTGACGATGGTCAGGAAACGGGGCATCATCGCGTAGGTAGTAGTCGCGATTGGGCAGTCCCAGTCCACTTTGCCGCACATGCACCAGGTAACGGTCGGGATTTCCGGAATCCTGGCCGACCGAAACACCGAACAACGAACGAGTACCCGACAGACCCATCCATTCGGCGACTTCATCATGAGAGTCGATGTCAAGCAAGGCTTCCAGGGTTTCCGAGATGGGTTCGAGTCCCAGCGACTCGATGCGATCGGTATCCATGTAGCTGGCATGAAGATCAGCGATTCGGGCAGCGTCGGGATCCTGATAATTGTCCTTGGCATTGCCGATGATCGCACCAACGTTTTCCTCGGCCTCCAGGGCCAGTTCGGTAAACGATCCGAAGCGTGAGTGTCCGGCAGGCATGGTGGCGCTCTCGACCCAGCCATGATTGACATGGAGGAAAAAATCGTTGCCCGGCGCGATGGATTCATTGACATGATCCAGATCAACACCCCAATGCCCATAGCGGGGCGAGTCATCATCCAGCTCATCCGACAAAACCACAAAAGGGGTGCTCAAGATCACAAAAAAGAAGAGAAAATGCGATGTAAATCTCATTCAGGTTACTCCCTGGGTGGAATGTTGGTTTTGAATCGACGTGTGGAACGCCTGAATGGAGGTCTGACCACTCGTGACCCCCGAGGTTTCATGCGACATGATATGCATCAGTTTCGGAATCGGGGTGCTATCATGCCGTGAAAGGGTGTCCCGGTTGGAAACAATGCCGGCTGCCAAACTGCCACTTCAGCATACTGGTTTGTGATGCAGGAACAGCTTCAATGAATGTCTCTTCGAAAGCCGGTCACGGACAGGAGTCGATGTGGCAGACCGAGTTGATTGTTCATCCTTCTGATCTGGAGATTGGTCACTTCATCATTCGTCTTGATATACCGTGGCTGGAAACCCCATTCCCGCTTCAGGGCGTGCTGGTCGACTCGGACAAGGCCCGGAACTGGTTCATCGAACACTGCCAGTGGGTGGTCATTGACTACTCGCGCAGCCCGAACAAGCTCAGGCCCGAGTCCAATCGCTTGTCTGATTCGGCAGTACTGGCGGCACGTCAGTCCGACCCGCACCATCCCATCAATGTATTGCGGGGCTCGCGCCTGGATTCCGAAAGCGTCGGTGCGGCCCTCAAAGCCTACAGCCTGCTGGACACTCAATCCCGGCGTCTGATCAAGTCATTTGCCGACCGGGGCGCCATTGAGATCAAGACCGCCGAGAAGGTCGTCGGAGAATTGTCGGAGTACCTGGAGCGTAACCTGGCAGCCATGGTCTGGCTGACGCGCATCAAGGATCGGGATGACTATACCGCCCAGCATTCAATCAATTGCGCCATTCTGGCCCTCGGGTTGGCGCATGTTCTGGAATGGTCCACCGAAATGGTGGAGCAGGCCGGACTGGCGGCCTTGTTGCATGATCTGGGTAACGTCAATCTGGATCTCTCCATCCTCAACAAACCCGGTCGATTGAGCGCATCCGAGTATCAGCATATCAAGACCCACACGACCATCGGCCACCAGCTCCTGTGCGATGAGCCGGACGTGCATCCGGATGTGGCTCGTGTCGCCCTGGAACACCACGAGCGACCGGACGGACTGGGATATCCGGATGGCAAGAAGGCCGAAGAGATTCATCCGCTTTCCCTGCTGGTTTCGGTCGTTGATGTTTACGATGCCGTGACCTCGCACCGCGTCTACCGACCCGCCCGCTCTCATCACGACGCCCTCGGCATTCTGTGGCGGGGCAGGGGTCGCAAGTTCGATCGCAGCATGGTGGAGACCTTTATTCACTTCATGGGTTGGGTGGCGCCGGGGACGCTCGTACGCTTGTCGAGTGGCGAGCTGGCCGTTGTCGAGGAGACCAACATCGTGCATGGCTTTTATCCAATCGTTCGAAAGCTGATACCGGGGACTGTCGGATACCGAGCCGGGGCGCGAATCGATCTCTCGGAGCTCAAGGACTCCGAGGGCCGACCACAACTGAAGATTTCCGAGGTGCTCCCGGATGGAGCCCAAGGGGTCAAGGTCAAGTCCCTGCTAGTCTCTGCCCTTGAGGATTGAAGCAGACCCCGAAGGTTCCATTGGACAAGCCTCTGAATGGCGCTGCACCGGTTCTCGGGCTGTAACCCGGCATTCGCTTGCAGTACACTGGAAACACTAATTCAAGAGGGACCACCATTGGGCCAGCTGGATCGATTTCGCAAACTTCTCGGCCTGAACAAGGGCGATGAACGGCGCAGCACCGGGCGCGTGGATGCCGCCAGGGGTACACGAGTGCTGATCATCGATGACTCCCGCACGGTCGTTGCGGCGTTGAGTCACATGCTGCGCCAGAGTGAATATCTGCCGGTCGGCGCCAGTGACGCTGAGCGTGGACTCGAACTGGCGGTCGTGGAGAAGCCCGACCTGATTTTTCTCGATATCGTCCTGCCGGGGCTTAATGGGTTCGCTGCCCTGCGGCGCTTGCGCAAGGACAAGCGGACTGCTGATATTCCAGTCATCATGATCAGCGGCAACCCACAGGCCGCGGAGCAGTTTTACCTGGAACGAATCGGCGCCGACGACTTCATGAAGAAGCCATTCGGGCGAGCAGAGGTCTTCTCTCGAATTGCCAAGCTGGTTCATCAGGGCATGTTGCGCCCTCGAGAAGAGATTTCCGAGCAACGCCCCGGGGTGGAGCAAGATGACGACATCCGGATCAGTGATGACATGCCGGAAATCACCCAGCGAAAATGAAAGTGGAACGCTGACTTTTGCCGAGGGGCCGGCATTGAATCGTTGTTCTCACGAGAAATTCAGTGAGTGGTGAGCTGATCTTCGTCCTGGTGGTCCTGGCAGTGATGCTGGTGCTGTTTGTCAGTAACCGCATTCGTCTGGATCTTGTCGCGCTCATGGGGCTGCTGGCATTGACCCTGGGTGGGGTGATCTCGACTGGCGAGGCGCTGGCGGGATTCGCCGAACCGGTGGTGTTGATGATTGCCGCCTTGTTCGTGGTCGGGGCCGGACTCTTCCAGACCGGCGTGGCGGATGCGTTGGGCCGCCAGGTCGAGCGTCTTGCAGGGTTCGGGGTCACCACCCTGACGGCGGTCATCATGCTGGTCACGGCCATTCTTTCGGCCTTTCTGAGCTCGACGGGAACGGTCGCGGTCATGTTGCCGGTTGTTCTTGCCATTGCCCGTCGCCAGCGCATCCCGGCTTCTCGGCTGTTGATGCCGGTTGCTTTCGCGGCCTTGCTGGGCGGCATGCTGACCTTGATCGGAACACCCCCCAATCTGATTGTCAGTGATCAGCTTGCCCAGGCAGGTCTTGATGCGTTCGGGTTTTTCGATTTCACGGCGCCGGGCCTGGTCATGCTGCTGATCGGCATGGTTTGCATGCTGGTGCTTGCTCCGCACCTGCTTCCGGATCGCTCGGCCGGAGAGCGGGTTCCAGCTCGAGCCGGTTGGGGCGAGTTATTCGAAAACTACGGATTGCGCGAAAGACTGGTGCGATTGAAGGTGCCGGCAGGATCGCAGCTTGCCGCCTCGGACATCAATAGTTCCGAACTGCGTTCCCGTTTCGGTGTCACGGTGGTGGCCATCGTCAGCCAGACCCGCCGGGGGCGCTTCTCCAGAAAGGCAGAACCGGGCAGCATCATCCGGGATGATGACTTGTTGCATGTGGTCGGGCGTTCCGAGCAGATCGATCAGATCATCGACCTGTTCGGTCTCAAGCGAGTGAGTGGCCGCTCCGATCTGCCCCAGCCGGTCGAGCTGATTGATGCCCTTGTTCCGCCCCGCTCGAATTTCATCGGTCGCACACTGCGCGACTTGCGCCTGCATAGTGGCGCGGGCGTGACAGTGCTTGCCCAGCGCGTGCCGGGTAGTGACGGGGAGCCGGCCGACCTGGATCGACCATTGGCCGTCGGTGATGCCCTGTTGATGACCGGAAATGCCAAATCCATGCGTCGAGTGGCCCGAGGCCAGCGTGACCTTGTCCTGCTTGGCGAGCTTGGCGGAGAGCACGAGCTTGATCTTCGCAAGGCGCCCCTGGCGATTGCAGTCTTGCTGTTGATGATGCTGGCCATGACTTTTGGCTGGATGGCCAACGTGACCGCGGTGCTGCTGGCGGCCGTGGTGCTGGTGTTGACGCGCTGTGTGAGCATGGATGAGGCCTATCGCAGCATCAATTTCGAGGCCGTGGTCCTGATTGCCGCGATTCTGCCGATGGCCACGGCGCTCGACAGCACCGGCGGGCTGGAACTGGCCACTGGTCATCTGCTGGAATTGACCGGTGACCATGGGCCGTTGGTGCTGATGGCCGCCCTGTTCGTGTTCACCGCGGCGCTGAGCCAGATCGTGTCGAATACCGCCACCACGGTGCTGGTCGCCCCGATTGCCATTCAGGCGGCCCTGAGCATGGATGTCAATCCGCACGCAGTGGTCATGACCGTGGCGATCGCCGCCTCGGCGGCTTTCGCCACGCCGGTGGCCTCACCGGTCAATACCCTGGTTTACAGCGCCGGCAATTTTCGCTGCACCGATTTCGCCCGGATCGGGATTCCCCTGCAGATCCTGCTGCTGATCGGTACTTTACTCGTGGTGCCGGTGGTATTTCCCCTCTAAGGTTATTCAGATTCTCTGTCGCCGCTCGCTTCGCGGAGCAGTTGCAGGTACATCGACATCGAGCTCGACCTGGTGGTACTCGCCTTCATACCAAAATTTCACCTCTGCCTTTTCGCCGCGCTCGGTGGCGTTGACCAGTTCCAGAAAGGACATGGGGGAGGCCGGCGTGCTTTCGTTGACCTCGACAATGAAAGCGCCAGGCTGAACGCCGGCCATGGCCGCCATGCCCTCAGCCGAACTGACCAGCACGCCAGGTTCATCAGGCAGATCGAGGGCCTGTCGCAGATCGTCACTGGCGGCCATGACGGTAATGCCCAGTGCGGTGACTACCTCGTCGTCATCGCCCAATCCTTCGAATGGGATATCCTCGCCGGCCTCCAGTACCGAAGGCGCGACCAGGATGGCGGCGCCGGTGCGAACCGCCATGGCCAGGGCGTCACTGGGGCGCGAGTCGACCAGGATGTGGGTCTGGCCGTCGTCGGTAGTGATTTCCAGCGCGCCATGGTAGGTGCCATCACGCAACTCATCGACGATCACCCGGGTCAGTTCACCGTTGAGAGAATCGAGCAGACTGACCAGCAGGTCGTGGGTCATGGGCCGTGGTGGTTCGACATCGCGCTGGGCCATGAGAATGGCGCGCGCTTCACCCGGGCCAATGAAGATCGGCACGATGTTACCGGAGTCGGGCTCCCTGAGCAGCACCAGGGGTGTTCCGGTCATTGGCACGACCCCGACGGTGGCCAGTTCAACCGGGAGCAGGTCGTCGGGATCGACGGCCAGCTCACGGGCCTGGACACCGGCGCTCAGCATCAGCAGGCACAGGGCGGGAATCAGGACGAGGCGGCGAATGGACATGCACAGCTCCGAAAAAAGTTTGAGTCAATGGGTGTCAGACTACATGCTCGGGGTGAAGTTTTCCTCCCTTTCGGGTACATTGACTCGCCTTTGAACTCGGGGATGAAGCATGGTTGCCGCAACCTTGGTGGTTTATCTGGTTGTGTTGCTCGGCATCGGTGTCTGGGCCCAGCGCCGCATTGGTGGCAGTGAGGATTTTCACCTGGCCGGACGTCGAATGGGGCCGGTGGTGGCCGCGCTCAGTGCCTCGGCCAGTTCGTCTTCGGCATGGACATTGCTGGGTATGAGCGGGGCGGCCTATGCCTGGGGTGTACAGGCGCTGTGGCTGATCCCGGCGGTGGTATCGGGATTTTTCATCAACTGGGTCTTTATCGCGCCTCGACTTCAGCCGGCCAGTCATGACAACCAGGCCCTGACCCTGGTCGAGTTTCTCGGTCACGGCATTGACGAGGCGGGCCAGCGGCGGGTACGTGTACTCGGGGCGTTGATCATTCTGTTCTGCTTCACTTTCTACGTGGCCGCCCAGTTCCAGGCCGCCGGTACGGCCATTTCCACGGCCTTGCCGATCAGCGCCACGATGGCCATCGTCGGCGGCGCTTGCATTGTCATCGGCTACGTGTTTCTTGGTGGTTTCTGGGCAGCCAGCGTCACCGATGCGCTGCAGGGACTGATGATGCTGGCCGTGGCCCTGATTCTGCCGGTGGTGGCGCTGGTGGCAGTTGGCGGTCCGGCGGGGTTATGGCAGGGACTGGTGGCGCTGGATGATCCCTCGCTGCTGAGGCTGGTCGACCAGCCCGGCCTGTTGCTGGCCATGGTCTTCGTCGCCGGCCTGTTCGGTATCGGCCTCGGATATCCGGGTCAGCCGCACGTGGTCAATCGTTTCATGGCGCTGAAATCGGCCGACCAGGTTCGCTTTGCCCGCAATGTCGCCCTGGGATGGGCGGTCATGATTTATATCGGCATGGTGATCCTGGGGTGGTCCGGGCGGGTATTGTTGCCCGAACTGGCCGACGCCGAGTCGGTATTGCTCAGATTGTCGGTGGATCTGCTGCCGGCCGTGCTCGGCGGGCTGATTACCGGCGGCGTGCTGGCGGCCATCATGTCGACCTCGGACAGCCAGTTGCTGGTGGCCGGCAGCGCGGTCAGCCATGACCTGCGTCGGGGCCGGATTTCCCTGGCCATGGACCGGCTGGTCATCGTGGTGGTGGGCATCCTGGCCGTGGGGCTTGCGCTGTTCTTCCCGGCCACCATTTTCGACCGGGTGCTGTTCGCCTGGCAGGTGCTGGGAAATGCGTTCGGACCGTTGCTGATCGTATTGCTTTTTGTCGGTCCGGTGGCCTCGTCACATCGCTTGGCGGCGGTCCTGGTCGGCGCTTCCCTGACCATGGCCATCAGTTTCTTTCCCCAGGCGCCGGGCAATGCGGTGGAACGCCTGGCGCCGTTTTTCCTGGCCTTGCTGATTGCATGGATGGGTGCACGTAGGGAGCAAAGTGGGCGCTAAGACATGGCGTAATACCCATAGTCAGTGGGTTTGGGGGGGAAGCATCGGGCGGCATCCGACCGCTCATGGACTGACCGGGTGATCGGCGTGGTCGATTGCCTCCAGTTTGTTGGCCTTGGGGTCGCCCCGCCCCCAACCCGACCCCGGTCAAGGCGACTCGTCGCCCCGCCCCCACAAACTCCAGCCTGCTCTGTGGCGCCCGCGCAGAGTTACTCAAATGCTTCCTTAACCGTCATGGAAATGACACGGTCATGGCTCGGCAGAATTTCAGTGGCGTGACTGATGATCAGCGCAGTGCGCCCGGTCAACCAGTCATCCAGCGCAGCGGTCACCTGCCGGGCTGAATCGCCATCCAGGCTTTCAAATGGCTCGTCGAGAATGACGATGTCGGGATCGCTCAGCATCAGCCGGACCAGCGCAATGCGGCGGCGTTGTCCGCCTGATACGTTGGCGCCGCTTTCTTCCAGCCAGGTGTCGAGACCGCCGGGCAGGTCGGCAAGGAAATCGCCAAGCCCGACCCGTTCCAGCGCCCTGGTCAATCGATACTCATCGGCCTCGGGATCGGCCAGGCGCAGGTTGGCGGACAGCGTGTCGCGAAACAGCACCGGGTGCTGGGGGAGATAGCCGATTCTGTGGCGCAGATCATCGGGATCAAGATGGCGAACATCGGTTTCACCAATCAACACCCGGCCCTGTTCCGGATCGACCTGGCGCATGACCAGAAGGGCCAGGCTGGACTTGCCGTAGCCGCTGGGCCCGGTCACGACCACGGTTTGGCCGGCCTTGATGTCCAAGTCGAGGTTTTCCAGCACGGGTGACTGATGGGGCTGGTAACGAAAAGTTACGGCGTCAATTCGAATCGAGGTCTTTTCAGGCCATAGCTCGGGGCATTCGGGGCGGGGCAGCGCGGCGGGATCTTCGCTCAAGGTATTGATGCGCTCGACGGCGCTCTGGCATTGGCTGAGTTTTCGCCAGGCCATGGGCAACGGTAGCCAGGCCTCATTGAGCCCCAGAACCGCCAGCACGACCAGACCCAGCACGGGTGCCGAGATCTGGTTTTCGGCAAAGATCAGCAACCCCAGTACAAGGGCCAGCCACAGAGCGATCATTCCAGTCAGCAACACCAGTGCCTGGCCCAGCGCATCGAGAGCGCCGAGCCGACGGGTCAGGTCGACCACCCTGATGGATTGTTCATTGATTCGGTCGGCGTAGTCCGAGGTCCGGTCCAGGGCGCGCAGTTCATTGAGCCCCTCCAGGCCGGCGGCACTCATGCTCCGCAAATCGGGCAGGGCCTGCGTCAATGCCTGGCTCGGCGCGCGGCCCAGCCGGCGGGTCGAAGAAACGGTCAATGGATTGAGTACCAGCAGTGTTCCGGCGGTGAGCAACGCCAGCCAGGGATCGATCAGGCCCAATAGCACCACCGCGAGCAGTGACAGCGCAACCGCCGCCACCGTCGGCCCGGTCACCCCGAGATAGAGATGGTCGAGAATGTCGACATCCGCGGTCAGGCGACTGAGGGTGTCGCCACGCCGCAGGCCTTTCAGAAACATCTCGTCATGGTTGAGCAGGCGCGAGAGGACCTCGGCGCGCAGGTCCTCGAGCAGACGAAAGGTGGCTTCGTGGGTCACCAGTCGCTCGCCATAACGCGACAACGTTCTAGTGATGGCGGCCAGGCGGATGCCCGCGCCGGGCGTAAAAATGTCCAGCGCGGCGATCAGGCCCAGCCCGGCCAGGGCGCTGGCGGTGATGAACCAGCCTGACAGCGCCAGCAGACCGATGCCGGCAATCAGTGACAGCATCATCAACCCCAGCCCGGCCAGTTGCCAGCCGGCGCGGCGCATCAAAAGTGAACGCATGCGAAAGCGCCGGCTCATTCTTCGATCTCCACAAGCCGGCCGTTCTCCATTTGGAAGACACGGTCGGCCCATTGCCGCGCCAGCGGGGAATGGCTGGCGGCAATGACCGTCATCGGGGTTTTCTCGTTGGCCCGGCGAATCGCCCTCCAGATCATCCTTTCACTGTCGATATCAAGAGCGCTGGTCGGCTCGTCGAGCAACAGCAAGGGGCGCGGTTCGAGCAAGGCCCGGGCCAGTGCAATGCGCTGGGCCTGGCCACCGGAAAATCCGAATCCGTCCTGGCCGACTGGCGTGTCCAGTCCTCGTGGCAGGCGGGCGGTGAATTCGCTGACCCGGCAGAGATCAGCGGCACGTTCAATGTCTGATTGGCTGGCCTGCTCGCGTCCGAGCGCAATATTGTCGGCAATGGTTCCGGGAAACAGCACCGGTGTCTGGCCCAGCCAGGCCCGCAATCGGGCCAGGTCAGGGGATTCAAGTCCGGCCTGGTCGATGCTGCCCAATTCTATCCGGCCCCGGTCGGCGGAAATGAAACCGGCCAGCAGGCTGATCAGGGTGGATTTTCCGCATCCACTGGGGCCGGTGATCAAGACATGCTCCCCGGCCCGGATATCCAGGTCGAGATCCTGCAAAACCATGGTGCGGTCGGGCCAGGCAAAGCCCAGGGCACTGACGCTGACGCTCAATGGTCGGTTGGTATCGGGTGCGACTTTTCGGGTGGATAGGCCCCGTGCCGGTGGTAATTCCAGCAGCGGCCGAATGCTTTCGGCGGCCGCCAGGGCACCCGCTCGGTCGTGCCAGTGCTGGGCCAGGGTGCGAAGCGGCGCGAAGAACTCCGGAGCCAGCAGCAGGATGAACAGCCCGCTGCCCAGACTGAGCGTGGCGACCGGACCGAACTCGATATAGCCCAGAAGCCCAAGCCCGATATAGATGGCCAGCATGGCGATGGCCACGGCGGCGAAGAATTCCAGCACGGCCGAGGACAGAAAGGCCAGGCGCAGCACGGCCATGGTTCGTTGTCGAAATGATCTGGAAAACTCGGCAATGCGCGATTGCTCGCGCGCCTCGGCGCCGAATCTTCTAATCGTGTCCAGCCCGTGCAGGCGGTCGTGAAAGACGCCGGCCAGGCGCGCCAGGGCTTGGTGCTGGTTGCGACTGAGCTGCTCGGCGCCCATGCCGACCAGGGCCATGAATAATGGAATCAGCGGCGCGGTCAGCGCCAGCAGCAGGCCGGCCAGCCAGTTCTGTGAAGCCACGACCACGACAATGCCGCCCGGGATGACCAGGGCGCTTGCCATCTGCGGCTTGAAGCGCGCGTAATAGGCATCCAGCGCTTCGACATGGTCATTGAGTTGGGTGACCAGCTCGCCGGTGCCCATCGGCCGCAGGCGCTCGGCGCCAACCTGACACAAGTGATCAAAGAGTTGCTTGCGCAAATCCCTGCGAACGCTGGCCGAAGCATGGGCACTGACCAGGCCGCGCAGTCCGTTGAAGCCGGCGCGCAGGATCAGTACTCCCAGCAAGCCCCACAGCGCGCTCCAAAGTGCGGCGATCGGAGTATCCAGGACGATGGCCGCGTGCAGGCACCAGGCGATCAGTCCGGCCTGGGCAATGATGACAATGGCCTCGCCCAGTGCAAGCACGAAGCTGGCCGGACGCAGCCAGGTCGGCGCCTGGCTGTCCAGCCAAGCACGCTGGCCCGTCTTGGAAGTCAATTCCGGGTCCGGATCAGTGGCCGGCGTATCCCTCACCGGCCCGGACCTTGCCGCGGAATACCCAGTAGGTCCAGGCGGTATAGCCCAGGATGATGGGGATCAGGAACAGCACGCCCAGCAGCAGGAAGAGCTGGCTGCCGGCATCCGAGGCGGCATCCCAGAAGGTGTGATCCGGGGGGACGGCATACGGCCACTGGGTGATCAGCAGCCCGGCATAGAACAGGGCGAACAGGATCAGCGAACCGATGAACGGCGAGGCCTCGGCGCGTTGGCGAATCCGCCACATCAGCCAGACGGCCACGGCCACGGTCAGGGTCGGGAATATCCACAGCCAGCTCAAATGATCGAACCAGCGGCTCATGATGCGTTCATTGGTCAGCGGTGTCCACAGGCTGGAGACGACGAAGAACACCATCACGATGGCCAGCAGCCAGGGGGCCAGTTGAAACGCCCACTTCTGGGTGCGGCCCTCGGTCTTGAGAATGGTCCAGGTGATCCCGAGCAGGGCATAGCCGGCCACCACGCCCAGGCCAGTCATCACGGTGAATGGGGTCAACCAGTCGAAGGCACCCCCAACGTAGACAAAGCCCTCGGTTTCGAAGCCCTGGATGTAGGCCCCGACAACCACACCCTGGGCGAAGGCGGCCACGGTGGACCCGCCGAAAAACGCCCGGTCCCACCAGTAGCGTCGGGAATCGGCCTTGAAGCGAAACTCGAAGGCCACGCCGCGAAAAATCAATCCGGCCAGCATCAGGAACACGCCGATGTAGAGGGCCGGAAGAAATACCGCGTAAATCATCGGAAACGCGGCCAGAAGCCCGGCGCCGCCGAGAATCAGCCAGGTCTCGTTGCCGTCCCAGACCGGTGCGACCGAGTTCATCAGTTCATCGCGCGAGTCATCGTTCGGCGCGAACGGAAACAGGATGCCCACCCCCAGGTCGAAGCCGTCCATCAGGACGTACATGAATACACCCAGGCCAATGATGGCCACCCAGATCAGTGTCAGATCAATCAGTTCCATGCTCAGGCTCCCGGGTTGTCGGTTGCAGTTCTGGGCTTGATATCAGCCGCCGACCAGGGTCGTTTCGGCCTGGCCCTCATGCCGATCTCCGACGGCTCGATCGGATCGGGCCCTGAATCGACGATGCGCTTCAGGTAGAGCACCCCGGCGCTGAACACGACCGCGTAAACGGTGATGTAACCGATCAGGGTAAGCAGTACCATCCAGCCGTCCAGCGATGGCGTCATGGCCTCACTGACGCGCATGACATCCTGGATGATCCAGGGCTGACGACCGACATCGGTGACAAACCAGCCGGCCAGCACCGCCACGAAGGGTAGGGGAATACTCCATGTCAGCGCTCTGAGCAAGCGGGTGGACTGGAACAGCCGGCCACGCCACAACTGCCAGGCCGAGGCCAGGGCAAGGCCAATGAAAATCAGGCCCAGCGCTACCATGATGCGAAAACTCCAGAAAACGATGCCGACCGGTGGCCGGTCCTCCGGCGGTACGGATTTCAGGCCGGTGACCTCGCCATCCAGGCTGTGGGTCAGAATCAGGCTGCCCAGGTAGGGAATGGCGATCTCGAAGCGGTTGGTTTCGTTGGCCGAATCGGGAATGGCGAACAGCACCAGCGGCGCGCCGGTCTGGGTTTCCCAGTGGCCTTCCATGGCCGCCACCTTGATCGGCTGATGCTCAAAGGTGTTGAGTCCATGCAAATCACCGGTGAGCAGTTGCAACGGCGTCGCCACAGCCAGCATGACCACGCACATTTTCAGCGCCCGTCGGCTGGTTTCTGGGTGGCGGCCCTTGAGCAGGTACCAGGCGCTGACACCGGCGACCACGAAACCGCCGGTGATGAACGAGGCAAGGGCCATGTGGGCAAAGCGGTAGGGCAGCGACGGATTGAAGATGGCCTGGAGCCATGAGGTCATCTGAACCATGCCGTCGGTGAATTCCACTCCGGCTGGTGTCTGCATCCAGCTATTGGCCGAGAGGATCCAGAAAGAGGACAGGAATGTCCCGAAGGCCACCATGCAGGCCGAGAACAGGTGCGCACCGCGCGGCACCTTGTCACGACCAAACAACAATACGCCCAGGAAGGTGGCCTCGAGGAAAAATGCGGTCACCACCTCGTAGCTGAGTATAGGCCCGAGGAAATTCGCCGAGGAGTAGGAAAATACACTCCAGTTGGTGCCGAACTGGAAAGCCATGACAATGCCCGATACAACGCCCATGCCGAACACGACGGCAAAGATCTTGATCCAGAACTGGGACAGTTTCTGATAGATCGGATCACCGGTCTTGTAGGCGATTGCCTCGAGGACGGCAACGTAGGCGGCCAGTCCGATGGTGAATACCGGAAAGATCGCATGGAAGGAAACAACGAACGCAAACTGGATGCGCGAGAGAAGGACCGGATCAAGTTCCATCAGAGTATGCCGCCACTATTTAAACCCGCGAA
>SLKT01000032.1 GCA_007134485.1 Wenzhouxiangella sp.
AGCTGAATGACCTGGCGTTTGGCGGCCGGTGGCAGTTTATTGACCTGCTGTAGCCGCCGTGCCAGCCGGGAATCCGGCTTGCGGTTAGCTTTGATCGCCTTGATGCCGAGCAGTTCATCGACCGATACCCCCAGCGTCTTTGCCAGCTTCGGCAGCAGTGTTGAAGGTGGCGGGTCGGGCTGACCCTCGTAGTAGGAAATCATCCGCTGGGTCGCGCCCAGGGCCTCGGCCAGTTCGATCTGCGTGTAGCCGGTCGCCCGGCGCAGGGCGGCCAACCGGGCGCCGACGCCGGAGAGCTTGTTCAGTTCCTGTTTGGGCATCGCATTGGTTTGGGGAAGCCATCCATGCCGGGAATAGTAAGACCGGTTTTGCACCATTAGGGGGTGCCTGCTTGCCCGATCCTTGCTCTCGCGCACGGCCGTTTCAGGCAGCCCGACAATCCCGAACCCGGGCAGCCCCGGCCCCAGGTGCACCTCCACCCGAATCAGCGGCGCATCGATACCCACCTGGGCGCGTGAAAAAACCGTTGCCAGACCCATGATTGACCGAAAGCTCCTTGCAGATTCAAATCAGTCATGGATTGTCTTACGCCGTCCTTGTCACTGACGATGGGACTCTGGCCCGGATCGGCCTAGGAAAATTGCTATCCCCACAGCCGACGGCATCTCATCTGCTTTTGCCGAGCAGCAACTCATCCAAAGGTTCCGGACGGTCGATGGCCCAGCCCTGGACGCGGTCGATGCCGATTTCGGCCATCAGGTTGCGGATTTCCTCGGTTTCGACGTGTTCGGCCACGGTGATCTTGCCGAGTACGTGACCGAGGCTGTTGATTTCGGTCAGCAGTGTGCGTTCACGTGGGTTGGACATGGCGCCACGTGAAAAGCTGCCATCGATCTTGAGTACATCGACCGGCAATTGCTTGAGGTGGGCCATGGATGAGGTGCCGACTCCGAAATCGTCCAGGGCGAACTGGCAGCCCATTTTGCGCAGTCTGGCGATGGTGCGTAGGCCGGTGTGCAGATGGGTCATCATGGCCGTTTCGGTCAGTTCGAATCCGACCAGTTCCGGGGGCACGTCATGGTGTTCGAACTGTTCAAGGACAAACGGCAGAAAACGGTCATCACCCAGGCTGCGCGCCGAGATGTTGATGAACACCCGCTCCAGTCGGCTGACACTTGAGCGGTGCTGTTCCAGCCAGCTTAGTGCGTTGCGCAGCACCCAGCGATCGACGCGGTGGGCGATGAAGTATTTCTCGGCGGCCGGAACGAATTCCCCGGCCGCGATCACCTGGCCGTCGTTCATGCGCATGCGCAACAGAATCTCGATGATCAGCCCGGCATCCGAATCGGCCTTTGCCGGCTCGATGCGCTGGTAATGCAACTCCAGGCGATCTTCCTTGAGCGCCAGAACGACTTCTCGCACCCAGCGCATCTGGCCATGTCGCTGGGCAACGGCTTCATCCTCGGGGTGGTAGAGGTGGACCCGGTTGCGACCGCCTTCCTTGGCGGCATGACAGGCCGCCTCGGCCTGTTTGAGCATTTCGCCGATCGAGGCGATATGATCATCGATCACCGCAACGCCGACGCTGGCAGTCAGATTCACGGTTTCGCCGTCGATCCGGAATTCGTGCTGCTCCAGGACTTCTCTCACGGATTCGGCATACTCACCGGCGCGAGCTCCGTCGCTGGTTTCGAGCAGCAGGCAGAATTCGTCGCTGCCGGGTCGGGCCAGAAATCCATCATCACCAAAACGTGCTTTCAGCAGTTCGGCAATGTCGTTGATCAATTCATCACCACTATGATAGTCCGCTGATTCGTTGATCAGCTTGAACTGGTCGATGTCCAGGTGAATCAGGGCGCAGCAGTCGGATGGGGAGCTGTAGGGTTTGAGTTGCTTTGCCAGCCGCTTTTCCAGCCCCAGCCGATTGGGTAGTCCGGTCATGGCATCGTGCAGAAAATCATGTTCCATGCGTGTGGTGTCGGCACGGCGTGCATCGCGTCGACGCAGCCACCAGAACAGCACGATGACCAGGACCAGAGCCACGATCATGAATGGCCAGATCGGCCGATGGAGCAGGGTCGGGGCAAGTTCGGAGGCGCGTCCAAGCCAGCGTTCATGGATACGATTGAATTGACCGCTGGCCTTGATCAACTCCAGGCCTTCATTGAGCTTTGCCAACAATTCGGTGTTGTCGCTATGCACGGCCAGCGCGTACTCGACCGGAAACAACGGCGGACCACTCGTGGTCAGCGTGTCCAGCTCATGCTCGCTGAGAATGCGTCGACCGACCACTTCGCTGACCAGCGCTGCATCGTAAAGGCTATCGGCAAGCAATTTCAGCGCCTTGCGTTCAGACTCGACCAGCACAAGTTCGACTTCCAGCCCCTTATCGACCAGTGATTCGTGCACCCAGGCATCCTTCTGCACAATGATTCTCTTGCCCTCCAGGTCGGCAATGTCTCGAAGCGCAGGGGTGCTCTTGCGAATGAAGATCTCGTGATAAATGATGACGTGCGGGGTGGCGAAGGCGATTTCGGGAGTACGAAAATCGGCGATGTACATGGGCAGCACATCGATTTCGCCGGTGACGATGGCCTCGCGACCGATCTCCCAGGGGCCGAGCTGAAATTCGACTTCGAATCCTGTTTCTTCACCGATTGCCGTGAGCAGATCGATGTTCAGCCCGGCTGGATTGCCGTCGGCGTCAATAAATTCGTAGGGAGGGAAATCATGATCGCCGGCCGCCACGATAAAATCACCATGGGCATGGGCCATGCCATGAAGGGCACTCATGATGATGGTAATGGCGAGCCAGCTATGCGCCTGGATTGTCATCCTCTTCCCTGGCATGTTCCCTGCTTTACAGACTATCCTAACCGAGCTTTCCACACCACCAAGGGACTTTATTCGTGACACTGCTCTGGCTGGTCACGCTCGGCTGGGCGTTCAGTTTTTCACTGATCGGCGTTTACCTGTCCGGGCAGGTCGATGACTATGTCTCGGTGTTTGTCCGGGTGGCGCTGGGCCTGCTGCTTTTCCTGCCGTTGCTGTTTCGCACGCGACTGCCATTGGAGCGCCTGCTTGCCCTGATGGCCATCGGCGCGGTGCAGATCGGCCTGATGTATCTGCTGCTGTTTCATGCCTATGCCTGGCTGAGCGTGCCCGAGCTGTTGCTGTTCACCATTTTCACCCCGCTGTACGTGACCCTGATCGACGAGGTTCTGATCGGGCGCAGACACTTACCCTGGATGTGGTGGCTGGCGGCCTTTCTTGCCGTCATCGGCGCAGCAGTGATTCGCTACGGCGGGATCGGCAATGAAGTCCTTGCCGGGTTCCTTCTGATCCAGGGCGCCAACCTGTGTTTTGCCGCCGGACAGGTGGCTTACAAGCGACTGGAATTGGGACGGGCCGTCGACCAGGTCCAGGCATTCGGTTTTTTCTTTGCCGGGGCGGTCATCGTCAGCGGCCTGGCCATGGTGTTGTTCGCCGATTTCTCCAACATGCCCCGGACCAGCCTGCACTGGGGCATTCTGCTGTGGCTGGGGCTGGGCGCGTCGGGCCTGGGTTACCTGGGCTGGAACCTGGGCGCCAAGCAGGTCAATACCGGTCAGTTGGCGGTGATGAACAACATGCTGATCCCGGCCGGCATCCTGGTCAATTTCATCTTCTGGAATCGCGATGTCGACTGGCCCCGGTTGCTGGTCGGCGGGGTGATCATCTTCCTGGCCGTCTGGCTGGCTGGACGGACAACCAAGGCCCCGGTCAGTCCGTAATCGGTCAAATACCACCCGCTGCGACAGGTGGGAGGAGGTTGAAATTCTGGTGGTGGCCGAGTCCGGACTCCCCCATCAATCTACTCCCACCTGACAAGCGACGAGTGGGCTTGACCGGGGCCGGGCTCGAGGTGACGGAAGCAAGCAGTGCCTTTCCGTACTCGAAGCGCCTGAAAAGCCTGCTAACGGCAAGTCCCTACCCATTGGAATAAACGTAATTCGGTCGGCACCAGAACGCCCCTGAACTCAATGCATCGACCCAGTCGTGCACCTCGAGCCCGGCCCCGGTCAAGGCGACTCGTCGCCCCGCCCCCATAAACTCCAGCCTGAGTCGGGCAGACCCCAAAGACTGCGTCAACTCGCTCTCGCCAGGTTAATCCGGCAGGTGAACAATAATTAGCGCCGCGTATCCGCGGCTTCGCCGGAATCCAGTTGTGCTTCCAGGGCTTCCAGCTTTTCACGGGTCCGGGCCAGGACCTTTTTCTGGATTTCGAATTCCTCGCGAGTGACCAGATCCATGCGATTGAAGGTCGCCTCGAGAATGGCGCGAAACTGGGCCTCGAGTTCGGCGCGGGCCGTCTTGAGCTCGGGCGGAACGGCCTCGGCCAGGCGGCGGGTGATGTCATCAAGGGTTTGAAAGTCTGGACGCATGGGTCGAATCTCCTGGAGTCTCCGGGGGATTATGCACGGACCGATGCGCTGTTTTGCGATAATCTCTTTTCCAAGACATCATCGGGCCGTACGCATGAAACTGATTACCGCCATCATCAAGCCGTTCAAACTCGACGACGTTCGCGACGCCCTGGGCGAGGCCGGGGTGACCGGCATGACGGTCACCGAGGTCAAGGGCTTCGGTCGCCAGAAGGGTCACACCGAACTTTATCGGGGCGCGGAATACGTGGTCGACTTCCTGCCCAAGCTCAAGCTGGAAATCGCCGTGCCCGATGCCGATGCCGAGCGAGTGGTCGAAACCATCATGGAAACGGCGGCTTCAGGCCGTATTGGCGACGGCAAGATCTTTGTCACCAGCGTTGAACGAGCCGTACGCATCCGCACCGGCGAAGAAGGCGACGACGCGCTCTGATCCAGCGGTTGCCGATGTGAGGATCTCTGGAAGACTCGCGCATCTCCGAATCGTAAAGATGATTGAGAGCATTGATTAAAGCTGGTGTTTTCGGGGGAAGTAGCGGGTGGCATCCGACCGATCATGGCCTGACCGGGTGATCGACCTGGTCGATTGCTTCCAGTTTGGTGGCCTCGGGGTCGGTCGGGTCTGGAAGTCGATGTTTGAAATGAGAGTGACTTAGATTTGGCAATGGGTGGCCTGCATGGTTCGGGGTTGAGCCTTTCGCCCGCCGCCGCCACCCGGTCAGGCCATGATCGGACGAATACCACCCGCTGCGACAGGTAGGAGAAGGTTGAAAGTCTGGTGGTGACTCCGTTCTGGCTCCCTTATCAATCTACGCTCACCCGACAAGCGACGAGTGGGCTTGACCGGGGCCGGGCTCGAGGTGACGGAAGCAGGCAGAGCCTTGCCGTATTCGGAGCGCCCGAAAAGCTCACAATAGGCAAGTCCTTTCCCATCGGATCAAACGAAATTCGGTCGGTACCAGAACGCCTCTAAGCCCAATGAATCGACCCCGCCGTTCACCTCGAGCCCGGCCCCGGTCAAGGCGACTCGTCGCCCCGCCCCCCGAAACTCCAGCGCAGCAAGAATTTAGCGCAAGAATCCTCTACCAAACTCTGAGCGGTTTGCTCGTTCTCGACTCCGTCTGAGCACGATGCAAGCATTTCTGGATCCGTGCAGCGTTATTCAGAGGTTTCGTTGTCCTCTTCGCCCGGCAATGTGCGCGTAAACATCGGCTGGTCGTTCATGAATTCGACATCCTCGGCCACATGGCAGGCCATGCAGGCATCGCGGGCCTGGGGAAGCTGCGAGCGAATCTTTTCGCCGTCGCCGGCTTTCAGGGTCTCCAGGTAGATCGGCCAGATGGCGTCCAGGAACATCGCATCCGAGTTGGCCTGACGACCGGGGCGTTTCATGTAGCCGCCGCGAATGGCGCCGCCGATCTTGTCCCAGTGATAAGTGGCCAGCTCGAAATTGTCGTCCTCGATGGCCTGAAGCATGTGCTCGTATCGGTAACCGACTTCCCACATGGCCGCGCTGAACCCGCCCAGGTAACTGCTCAGGCGCTCGGCCCGGGTGTCCTCATCGGCATCGACAAGCCAGTCATCGGCATGGGCCTGCGGGTTGATGATCAAAAGGGAGAAAACGGACAGAACGACAAGTGAACGGGGGAACATTGTGCAGCCACTCCTGAAAATATGCGACGATGGTGAGCCTACCAGATGACACCCCTGCAAACATGAAACTTCTGCTGTTCAAGTCGACCGCCGCGCTGGCGGCATTGCTCCTGCTGACCGCCTGTCAGAACGATGAAGCCCCCGAAGCGCTCAAGCCGGCGCCGGATATGAAAGTCGAGGTCGGCACCGACCCGCACAGCTTTGCCGAATACGAAAAGGTCCATGTCTCTCACATGACCCTCGACCTGGATGCCGACATGAGCCGCCGAACACTCTCGGGTCACGTGGTCCTGGACCTGGAGCGGCCCGAACCCGGTTTTCAGCGCCTGGTGCTCGATAGCCGCGATCTGGATATTCATGATGTCAACGCCGTCGATCCCGATGGAGAGTACCTGCCGGTTTCCTGGCATCTGGGCGAGGATCATGGTCATTTGGGGCGTCCACTGGTGATCGTGCTGCCGCAAGGGATCCGCCAGGTGCGCATCGACTATTCCAGTCGACCCGAGGCATTCGGGTTGCAATGGCTGGATGCCGAGCAGACCACCTCGGGACGACCATTCATGTTCTCGCAGTCGCAGCCGCATTATGCCCGCACCTGGGTGCCGCTTCAGGATACGCCGGCGGTGCGTTATACCTTTGACGCCACGGTGCGTGGTCCGCGCGAGCTGATGGTGGTGATGGGCGCCGACGGCAATCCGGCCGAACGCAACGCCACCGGGGAATACAACTTCCACATGCCCGAGGCGATTCCCTCTTACCTGATGGCGATTGCCATCGGTGATCTGGAATTCGCCGAAATCGGGCCGCGTTCCGGCGTCTATGCCGAGCCCGAGTGGATCGAGCCGGCGGCCGAGGAATTCGACGTACTCGAAGAGATGATCAATATCGGCGAGGATCTGTACGGCCCTTATCGCTGGGGTCGCTACGACCTGCTGGTTCTACCCCCCAGTTTTCCCTTCGGCGGCATGGAGAACCCGCGGCTGAGTTATGTCACGCCGACCATCATCGCCGGCGACGGCAGCTTGCTGGCCCTGGTCGCGCATGAGCTGGCCCATTCCTGGTCGGGCAACCTGGTCACCAACGCCGCCTGGCGCGATCTGTGGCTGAACGAGGGGTTTACCGTCTATTTCGAGGCCCGCATCATGGAGGCCCTGTACGGCAGTGAAATCCGCGATCAATTGGCCAAGCTGGCCTGGGATGGTTTGCAGGACACCCTGGCCGAGGTCGACGCGCGCGACCGGCAACTGGTCCGCGACCTGTCCGAACGCGACCCGGAACAGGCCTTCATGCGCGTACCCTACGACATGGGCCGATTTTTCCTGGACTGGCTGGAGGATCGATTCGGGCGCGAAACCTTCGATGCCTTCCTGCGTGACTATTTCGATCACTTTGCCTTCGAGTCGATCACCAGCGAGGACTTTCGCGACTACGCCCGCGAGCACCTCGTCGAGGCCCATCCCGGTCGGGTCAGCATGGACGAAATCGATGAGTGGCTCTACGAGCCGGGCATGCCGGAGTTCGCCATCGCGCCCGAATCGGATGCCTTCGAACAGGTCGATGACTGGCGCGAACGCTGGCTGGCCGGCGACATCGAGCTCCATGAATTGCCGGTCGATGACTGGTCGGTTCACCAGTGGCGGCATTTTCTGATCGGGCTGGAAAACCAACTCGATGCCGAGACCATGTCCGCCATGGACAGCGAGTTCGCCCTGATCGAACAGCAAAACTACGAGATCCTGTTCCTGTGGTTGATGCGCACCATCGAGGCCGAGTACGAACCGGGCATCGAGCGCCTCGAGCAGTTCCTGCTCGAAGTCGGCCGCAACAAGTTCACCCGCCCGCTGTACGCCGGCCTGGCCGAAAGCGACTGGGGCCGTGAATGGGCGATCGAAGTCTACGAACGCGCCCGCCCCGGCTACCACCCGTTGACCCGCCAGGCCGCCGAGCGGGCGTTGGGGTTGGAGGGGGAGTAACGGTAGACGG
>SLKT01000165.1 GCA_007134485.1 Wenzhouxiangella sp.
AGGGTTCAGGGTTCAGGGTTCAGGGTTCAGGGTTCAGGGTTCAGGGGTCATCCAACCGCCCCCTCCAGCGAGATCTCGAGCAATGCCTTGGCTTCGACGGCGAATTCCATCGGCAGCTCCTTGAAGACTTCCTTGCAAAAGCCGTCGACGATCATGGCCACGGCGTCTTCTTCGTCCAGGCCGCGTGAGCGGCAGTAGAAGAGTTGGTCTTCGCCGATTCTCGAGGTGGTCGCCTCGTGTTCGATCTTGGCGCCGGCGTTGGCGGATTCGATGTAGGGGAAGGTGTGGGCGCCGCAGGTCTTGCCGATCAGCAGGCTGTCGCACTGGGTATAGTTGCGCGCCTGTTCGGCCTTTTTGGCCACCCGCACAAGGCCGCGGTAGCTGTTGCTGCTCTTGCCGGCGGAAATGCCCTTGGAGATGATCTTGCTGGTGGTGTTCTTGCCCAGGTGGATCATCTTGGTTCCGGTATCGGCCTGCTGGTGGTTGTGGGTCAGAGCCACCGAATAGAACTCGCCGGCCGAGCGATCACCGCGCAGGATGCACGACGGGTATTTCCAGGTAATCGCCGAGCCGGTCTCGACCTGGGTCCAGGAAATGCGTGCATCGTCCTCGCGACAGTCTCCACGCTTGGTGACGAAGTTGTAGATGCCACCCTTGCCGTTTTCATCACCCGGATACCAGTTCTGAACCGTGGAGTACTTGATCTTGGCCTTCTTGCGCGCGACCAGTTCGACCACTGCGGCATGCAACTGGTTTTCGTCACGCATCGGGGCCGTGCAACCTTCAAGGTAGCTGACTTCGCTACCCGGTTCGGCAATGATCAGGGTGCGCTCGAACTGGCCGGTGTCACGGGCGTTGATGCGGAAGTAGGTCGACAACTCCATCGGACAACGGGTGTTTTCGGGGATGTAGACGAACGAGCCATCGGAAAACACGGCTGAATTGAGCGCGGCGAAGTAGTTGTCACGATACGGTACAACCGTCCCCAAGTATTCGCGCACCAGCTCAGGATGGTTCTGCACGGCTTCTGAAAAGCTGCAGAAGATCACCCCGGCCTCTTTCAGCTCCTTCTGAAAGGTCGTGCCGACCGAGACCGAGTCGAACACGGCATCGACGGCCACGCCAGCCAGGCGGGCGCGTTCATGTAGCGGCACACCAAGCTTGTCGAAGGTCTCGAGCAGCTTGGGATCAACCTCGTCCAGGCTTTTGGGCCGGTTCTTCTGCTTGGGCGCGGCGTAGTAGTGAATCTTCTGGAAGTCAATGGCCGGAACATTCAGATGCGCCCAGTTCGGCACCGGCATGCTCTGCCAGTGATGGAAAGCCTTCAACCGCCACTCCAGCATCCAGGATGGCTCCTTCTTCTTGGCCGAGATCATGGCGATGATCTCCTCGTCCAGGCCGGCGCGGACCCGGTCGGCCTCGATATCGGTGTAGAAGCCGGCCTTGTAACGCTGCTGGATGTGCTGCTGGACCTGTTCAACGGTCTGATTCATGGTCAACCTCAGTTCAGTTTTTCATTGGCCGAAAGCGGGCCGGCCTCGGTTCGAATGGCGATGCGCGGCGCGACCGGTCGCGCCAGGTCAGCCAGGCTGAGCCGTTCCAGGGCATCCTCGACCGCCAGGCCGATGCGCTGCCAATTACCGCGCAGGCTGCAATTGGGTTCATGCGAGCATAGCCCCGGTTCCAGGGCACACTCGGTCAGGGCGATCGGCCCCTCCATGGCGCGAACGATGGCGGCCACCGAAATCTCGTCGGGCGCCAGGGCCAGACGGTAACCCCCATTGACCCCGCGCACCGAACTGACCAGATCCGAACGCGCCAGGGTCTTGAGGACCTTGGCCGCGGTGGGTGGCTCCAGCCCGCATTCCTCGGCAAGCTGGCTGGCCGGCACACAGATCTCGGGCTGCCGTGCCAGATTGGCCATCAGCACGGTCGCGTAGTCAGTCAACTTGCTGATTCTGAGCATTTCGACAAATTTCCGGGGGCGTGATGTCCGCCCATCAGGTTTCAAAAACTATTATGTGGTCCGGAGGTAAACAAAACAAGACCAAATTGGTACCTGATTGCTGTGCCGCTGTTTTCCAACCCCCACCAGCCGACGGATCTATCTAGGCCAGATCACGCTCAACCCTGTTCCGGCAAGCCTGCGTGAATGGTTGGCCGGACCACCTGGTCGCGCCCGGCGCGCTTGGCTTCATACAGGGCGGCATCGGCCCGTTTGAGCAATTCGTCCCAGCTTTCACGCTTCTTTTGCCACTCGACCACGCCGAAGCTCGCGGTCAGGCGAACCCCGCAGTCCCCCAGGTTGATCCTGGTACCGGCCAGTGATTGGCGCATGCGTTCGGCGACCCCGGCCGCCTGATCCAGCGTGGCGCCCGGCAGAATGATCAGAAACTCCTCGCCACCGAAACGAAAGCCGGTGTCACGTCCGCGAATTCTGCCGCCAACGCATTCAGCCACGGCCTGCAGCACCCGGTCGCCGGCCTGGTGACCATATTCGTCATTGACCCGCTTGAAATGATCAACGTCAAGCAGAATCAATGACAGGGATTCCCCCGTGGCTGTCGCATGCTGCATCTCACGCTCGGCCACATGGTCCATCGATTGGCGATTCTGCAAGCCGGTCAGTGCATCGGTGCGAGCAAGCCTCATCAGTTCAAGCTGCTTCTCGCGAAACATCATCACCGCCAGCGCCATGCTCAGGAAAAACCCGAACAGCATAGCGCTCAGGAACGCCATGACCTGGAATGGGTCCTGGACGAATGAACCGATCAGACCGGGACTGAACAGCGCATACGTCAGACGAATGCCCAGAAACAGGGAAAACGCCAGCAACACCGCCGAGACCGCGCGGTGAAAATACAGCATTCCGGAGCGCCGCGAACGCCACAGCAACCAGCCCGCATAGCCGCTGAACAGGATATAGGTGCTCGAATGCATCACGATACGCCAACGCAGGCTGTCTCCCAGTTCGGGGAAGATGCGAGTGGAAACAAACACCACAGCGACAATGATCACCACCAGACGGGTCCAGCATGGGCGCCCGAGGTAGCGCTGGACCCCGATCAGAATCAAGCCATGACCGAGCGCGATCAGCGCATTGGCCAGCGAAACCGCAAACCAGGTCGGAACCGGGATACCTACGGTTTGAAGCAGGTGCCCCAGCAGATAGCCTGAAGCGAACGCCAAACCGGCCAGCGACCAGTCGATCAGGCCACGGCTGCGCATTCCGGCATGGTAGATGCCAAACATGGTCAAGGCCATCAGCAGCCCGCCCAGGCCGGATGTGAAAGCGAGCGTACGCACATCCAGCATCAACCATTCACCCATGCTTCAATCTCCGGTCAGTCATGGAAGTTCATGCAAAAATCGAGCCACACCATTGACCTCGTGATGATTGTTTGATTCCAAATCATCCCCTGAGATGGTGCGCATGAATCATCGATGGGCCGAACGGGTTGCATCTCTGCAGCGATCACCATCCATTGTCCGGTTGTACCCATTCCGGACAACCCGGTCACCACCGGGTAAGCTCTGACCAACGAATCGACCAATACCCTGTTGCAACTTCGGGCTTGGGGACCAATGATGGGGTGTATGCAGCGGAATCAGCAGCCATGAGTGATGAACGAAGAGCACTGGCCGAGTCCTGGGCCATCCGGCAGCTCGGCTGGCCGGAATGGACATCCCGGGCGATTTCATCCGATGCCAGCTTCCGTCGATATTTCAGGCTGGAACACGAAGGCAAGTCGGTGGTGGTCATGGACGCCCCTCCGGAGCGCGAATCGATCGACGCATTTGTCGAGATCGACCGGCGCCTGCAGGGCGTGGTTCACGTCCCCGAGATTCTGGCCAGCGACAGCGAACGCGGGCTGGTGTTGCTCGAAGACCTCGGCGACCAGCCATTTCATCATGTCTTGACCCCGGACAACGCCGATGCGTTGTTCGACGATGCCATCCAGGCACTGGTGGCGATGCAGTCTCGGGTGACGGTCGACGGCATGCCCGAATATGAACCCGCCAAGTTGCTAGCCGAGCTGGCGCTTTTTCCCGACTGGTTTCTGGTGCGCCACTGGCAGGTCGAACCCAGCGAGGCCGAACTGGATGCCTGGGATCATGTCTGCGCCACGCTGATTCGCTGGGCTATGGATCAACCCCGGGTTTTCTGTCACCGTGACTACATGCCGCGCAACCTGATGCTGGCCGACCCCAACCCCGGCATCATCGATTTTCAGGATGCCGTCATCGGTCCGATCAGCTACGACCCGGTCTGCCTGTTTCGCGATGCGTTCTTGAGCTGGCCAACCGATCAGGTCGATACCTGGCTGGAAGGCTTTCGCCGACGCGCCGACCAGGCCGGTCTGCCGGTGACGCCATCGGCCGAGCTATGGCGGCGCACCTGCGATTTCATGGGCGTTCAACGCCACCTCAAGGTCATCGGCATCTTTGCCCGAATTCGCTATCGGGACGGCAAGCCCGCCTACCTGGAAGACACGCCACGTTTTTTCGATTACCTGGACGTTGCCATCGGTCGCAACCCGGAACTTGCCGTCCTGGGAGTACTGCTGAAGGCCTGGCGCCAGCGTGCGGTGGAATCAAAATCCGAAGCCGCGGACTGAACATGAATCCGGTTCGACGGATCGCCTATCGCAGCCGACGCCTGGGACGCGCCCTGGCAAAAGTGCCGATCGGCAAGCCTCCGAAGGTTCGTTTCATCGTCCTGTGTCGTGCGCGCACCGGCTCCAACCTGCTGATGTCGATGCTGGAAGGTCACCCACAGGTGCTCGCTTACGGGGAAAAGCTGCGCCATGCCACCGCGCCGGCCGCCGAACATTTTCTCGAGCGACTTCGCGCCCGCCGCGCATGGTGGATACAGGCGGTCGGTTTCAAGATGTTCCATGACCACCCTCATGGCCAACCGGCCGACCCGGTCTGGCGGACACTCGAACAGGTCGATGACCTGCGCGTCGTTCACCTGTGGCGCAAAAACCTGCTGCATGTGGCGCTGTCGGAATCCCTGGCCGAGCGCAGTGATCACTGGGTGCAGCGTCCCGATCAGGCCAATCGAAACCCGTATCCCGACGACCCGCTGGTGCTCGACCCACGGGAACTCGGCGAACGGTTTTCGGCCATGACCCGGCTGCAAAAACTTCGACGCCGACAATTGGCGCACTTGCCGGCCATTGATATCGAATTCGAGGACTTGCGGCACGACCGGGACCGGGCATTTGCCCGCCTGTGCCGGTTTCTCGACCTGCCCGAACAACCGGCCCGGCCGTGGACCGTTCGCCAGCGCCATCGCCCGGTGCATGAGATGATCGCCAACTACCGGGAGCTGGAGACATACTTTGCCGACACGCCCTGGGCCGAATTCTTTGCTGAACAGGAACAACCCTTGCGCTAAGCTGGTCGGCGAACTTTCAGAACCTGTAGGCATGCGTGCAATGATCCTGGCGGCCGGGCGCGGCGAGCGACTCAAGCCCCTGACCGACCGAATTCCAAAACCCCTGATCGAGGTCGGTGGCCAACCCCTGATCGAACATCACTTGCAAGCGCTTTCCCGGGCCGGCGTCAGCGAGGTGGTGATCAACATCAGTTGGCTGGGCGAGCAGATTCGCAGTCACCTCGGAGACGGCAGTCGCTGGAACCTGAGCATTGCCTATTCTCCGGAACCACCCGGCGCGCTGGAAACCGCCGGTGGCATCCGTCGCGCCCTGCCCCTGCTCGACAGCGAATGTTTCCTGGTCATCAGCGGCGATGTCCTGACCGATTTCGACTTTGGATACCTGGTGGGCCGGCGACCTTCCGGGCTGGCTCACCTGGTCATGGTGGACAACCCGCCACACCACCAGCATGGAGACTTCAACCTGGCGCCCGATGGTGCACTTCAAATCGAAGGCATGCCTCGCCTGACCTACTCGGGCATCGGGATTTTTCACTCGAACCTGTTTGTCGACGTTGATCCTGAAGTGCCCATGCCGTTGCGCCCCCTGCTGGAGCAGGCAATCGGACGACGCCAGCTCAGCGGCGAACACTATCGCGGCAAGTGGATGGATATCGGTACTCTGGAAAGACTTCACGTGGCCAGGCAACTCAATTGATTCGGCCCGGCGCAACCGGCTACACTCTCCATTCCAACTCGAGGGATGAAAATGACGGTACAGATCGGCATCATCAAGGAAACCGCCCCCGGCGAACGACGGGTGGCGCTGGATCCGCCCACTGCAGCCAAGCTCACTCAGGCCGGCCACAGTGTGCTGGTTGAATCCGGCGCCGGTGTGGAATCCGGTCACCCCGACGAAGCCTGGGGAGATTGCGAGATTCTCGGCGATGCCGCCAGCGTCGCCGAACGTGCCGACATCCTGCTCAGTGTGCGTCGCCCACCGCCGCAGGTACTGGGCCAGATGCGCCCGGATACCCTGGCGATCGGCCAATTGGCCGCGCATGCCGACTTCGACGAACTCAAAAGTGCCGCAGAACGCAGCCTGTCGCTGATCAGCATGGAATTGCTGCCGCGCATCACGCGCGCTCAGGCCATGGATGTACTGAGCTCTCAGGCCACGGTGGCCGGTTACAAGGCGGTGATCATTGCCGCCGATATCGCCCCGCGACTGTTCCCCATGCTGACAACCGCCGCGGGCACCTTGCGACCGGCCAAGGCGGTCATCATCGGCGCCGGAGTGGCCGGCCTTCAGGCCATTGCCACGGCCCGACGGCTTGGCGCCCAGGTCGAGGCTTACGACATTCGTGCCGCCGCGCGCGAGCAGGTCGAGTCGCTGGGCGCGAAGATGATCGACACCGGCGTCGATGCCGAGACCGAGGGCGGCTATGCCCGCGAGCTGTCCGATGATGAACGCGCCCAGCAGGCCGAAGCCTTGGCGCGCCATCTTGCCAAGGCCGATGTGGTGGTCTCGACCGCCGCCATTCCCGGGCGGCCCGCGCCGAAGATCATCACCGAGGCCATGGTCGATGACATGAATCCCGGAGCTGTGATCGTGGACCTGGCCGCCGAGACCGGCGGCAACTGCGAGCTGACCCGGGCCGGTGAAACGGTCAACCACAAGGGTGTGTTGATTGCCGGGCCGACCAATCTGCCCAGCAAGGCTCCGCTGCATGCCTCGGAAATGTATGCCAAGAATATTCACAACCTGCTCGCCCTGCTGATCGGCGAGGAGGGTTTGAAGATTGACACCGAAGACGAGGTCATCGCCGGCTGCCTGCTGGCCCACGGTGGCCAAGTCGTACACGAGAAGTTTAGATGAGGGGTCAGGGGTCAGGATTCAGGGGTCAGGGGGCACCGTGCTTTTACTGATCCCTGAATCCTGACCCCTCGTAAAATCCTGACCCCTGGAAGAACCAAGGAGACAATGAATGGAAGGCTGGATCGCACTCTACATTTTCATGCTGGCGGCGTTTACCGGGATCGAGGTGATCCGCCGGGTGCCGGCCATCCTGCACACGCCGCTGATGTCGGGGTCGAACTTCATTCACGGCATCGTCGTGGTCGGCGGCATGGTGGTGCTGGGCATGGCCGACACCACCGCCGAAATCGTGGTGGGCTTCATCGCCGTCTTTCTTGGCGCCGGTAACGCGGTGGGTGGCTACGTGGTCACCGAACGCATGCTGGAGATGTTCAAGACCTCCGGCTCGAAGAACGAGAAAAACAAGGAAGCCTCATGACTCTCCCCGGACTCGACTTCATCGTTCCGGCGGCTTACTTTGCCGCCGCGGTCATGTTCATCTACGGCCTCAAGGGCATGAGCTCACCGGTCACCGCACGGCAGGGCATGATCTGGGCTGGTGTGGCCATGCTGCTGGCCGTGCTGGTGACCTTTGTTCACCCGGCTGTCAAGGGCAACTACATGCTGATGCTGATCGCCCTGGGCTCGGCCTCGCTGCTGGCCTGGTGGTGGGCGCGCATCGTCGCCATGACCGACATGCCGCAAATGATCGCCCTGTACAACGGCATGGGCGGGGGCTCGGCAGCCGCCATTGCCGCGGTCGAATTGCTCAAGGTCTACAGCGGCCAGGTCGCGCTTGCGCCGGTCACCATCATG